>NZ_JARTVO010000005.1:0-193074 GCF_029625675.1 Mesorhizobium sp. WSM4884 | reverse complement strand
CCAAAAACCCCCCCCCCCCCCCCAGGGGCGGCGCCGCGTTTTTGTCGAATGATCAGCCGAGCAGCTGGCTGAGTGCCATGGCGACGGTCATGTCGCCCTCGACCTTCAGCTTGCCGGCCATGAAGGCCATGGTCGGGTTGAGGTCACCGGCGATCAGCGAGTCGAGATCGTCGAGAGAAAGCTTGATCGTGCAGTCGGTCGGGGCATCGGCGGTCGAGACGGTCGCGCCGTCGATGACGACGACGCCGTCGCTGCCGGTGTCGAACTTGACCGAATGCTCGAAGCCGGCGCTGGCCACGCGCGACCTGATCTTGTCGGCAATCTCCTGAACGCCCATGGCGGTTCTCCTCGTTTGGTTGCGTTTGACGCGCACCGGCCTGGGCCGCTGGGCGAGGCGCCGCGTCGCGCGGGAGCGCGCCACGGTCACCAGCGCATATAGCTTTCGATTGACGTTTACGTCAACGTGGTCGCCGTGCGGCATGGTGGCAACCATGCGGCATGTCGCATCAGCGACGGATGGGTGGGGCGAGGTATTTCAATCCGGTGGAAACACCGGCGACGCGATCAATGCTGCTTGAAGGCCTTGGTCATTTCCTGGGCCGTTTCGCCGGCATTCTTGCGGCGCCGGATCGCGTTGTCGCGGATCTCGTCCTTGGACAGGAAGTTGACCTGGTCGATCAGCACGTCATGCACCAGTTCGACGCCGACACGGGCGTTCACCGTATCGCGGATGGCCTTGCGGAAGGCATCGAGATCGATCGTCTCCTTCTTGGTGAAATCGATCTGCGGATTGGAATAGAGGTAGGAATAGACCTGGTCGGTTATCAGCGCCGGCGCCGGGATCGACAGTTTCTTTATCTGGTCGGGTTCCACCGTATAGACGAGCTTGGTCAGAAAGTAGCCGTCGATCTTGGCGTCCTTGATGAGCGGCACGGAAATGATGTCGGTCTTGACGTAGTCGAGGCCACCCAGCATCGGCTTCGGCGGCTCACCGACGCCGCGCTCGCCCGCCGCCTGGAAGGAATAGAACACCGCGCCGAGTGTGGCGGCGCAGATCCAAAGCGCTGCGGCGATGAACTTGATCATGCTTTGCCTGATTGTCCGGGCATGATCTTGTCCGAAAACCGGCTCCCATTTTTCGCTGACGCGGTCCTGCGGCTCGGGATCATGCTCGGGCGTATCCGAATTCGCCGGCCGAATAGGTGCCGTCGGTATCGGCGCGCTGGATGGCGTTCTTCAGCAGCGTGGCGACCTCATTGACGGCGTTGAGATGAGCAAGGATCGCCGCCTCGTTCTTCGCCAGCTTCTGGCGCAGCCGCGCCAGCCCCTCGCGATGCTGCTCGAGGAACTCGATCTCGTTGGCACCCTTCAGGGCGCGGGTCAGTTCGTAGAGATAGCGGCTCTTGCGGGCATTCGAGGCCTTGAGGTCGTAGTCGGTTCCGCTGCGGATACCCGCCGTTTCCTCCTCCACCGCCTCCTCGATGCGGCCGATGATGGCGGCGAGGTTACCGGGCCGCGCAGACGCGGTCGGCGTTTCCATGGCGATGGTCCGTGCCGGCAGATTGGAAAGGTCCGTTTGGTCGGCCATGTAAGTCCCTAGATCTTGATGTCCGTTTTTATGGTTGTGTCGTCACCGGTCATCGACCGGGCGGCTTTACGTTCGAGCTCCTCGATCATCGAGGTCGAAAGCCTGGTCTGCTGGTCGATCTCGGCTTTCTCCGGTCCGCCCCCAACAGGTCCGACCGGTACCTTGCGCTTGCCGTCCAGATAGTGGTCTGCAAGCATTGATTTCGCGATGCCGATGCCGCCGTGCGCGGCCATGACATCCGCCACCTTTTCGGCAAGCTGTGACTTCCACATGTCGCCGGCCAGCCCCTTGCCATAAACGCCTTCAGTGTCCTTGGGCATCATGTTCTGGATGAAGGTCGTCAGCACCATCGCCTCGAAGCGCTGGAATTTCTTTGCCGGGTTTGTCGCTTCGGCCTTGTCCGCGGTGGCGCGCGACAGCACCGAGCCGGCATCTACAGTGGCCGCCTGGTCGACGGAGAACGTGCCTGGGGCGCCTCCCGCCCTTCTGGCGAGCGCGGCACGCGCCGCCTCGACATCGGCCGGCTCCGCCGCGCGGGCAACGTCCATCACGATGTCGCTGGGTGGGGAAATCGCCAAGAAAGTTTCGCCTTTTGCCAGGGTTCGGTCGTTGCACAATGCCTCGACAAGCTTGTGGCAGGCTTACCAGGGATTTGGCCAAGGGATTGGATCGCGCTTCGTCCGCCGCGCGCGCAGGCGCAATCAAGCCATGGAAACCTCGCAGGCCAGCGCTTGCACGTCACGGCCGATGGCGGCGACGGCGACAATCTTGCCGTCCTTCTTGTAGCCGACCAGACAATCGCGATCGGGGATGCTTCCGTCGATCTCGATCGCGTCCCACGACCGGGCGTAGCCGACATAGCGGATCGATATGTCGTAGTGCGCGCTCCAGAAGAATGGAACGCTCGAGAAGGGGCGGCGAAGGCCGAGCATGTTTTGCGCTGCGATCTGCCCTTGGCGCTCCGCCACGACCCAATGCTCGACGCGTCGCGTTTCGGCCGTCTTCAAGTCAAGCCATTGCGCGACGTCGCCCGCGGCGAAGATGCCGGCCACATTCGTTTCGAGGAATTCGTTCACGAGCACACCCTTCTCGACGGCGATGCCCGCGTCAGCGGCCAGCGAGATGCGCGGCTTCACGCCGGCGCCAACGACGACGAGATCGGCATCGATCGCGCTGCCGTCGCTCAACGCGACCGCATGGGCGGTTATCCGTTCAGCCGTGGCGCCCAGATGGAAAACGACGCCGTGCTCTTCGTGCAGCGAGCGGATGAACGCGCCGAGCTCCGGTCCAAGGACAGTTCCGAGCGGATAAGCCTCCGGCGCGACAACATGGACCGCGAGGCCGCGATTGCGAAGGGCGGCCGCGACTTCCAGGCCGATGAATCCCGCGCCAAGCAGGACCGCCGTCTTCGAGCCCTGGGCGCGCTCGATGACGGCGCGACTGTCGGCCAGCGACCGCAATGTGAAGACGTGATCGTTATCGGCGCCGCCGACCGGCAGGCGAACCGGCTCGGCTCCCGTCGCCAGCAGAAGGCGGTCGAAGGGAAAGACCCGCCCGTCGCTCGCAATCACCGCCCGGCCGTCGACGTCGATACGCTCACATGTCGTCCGCAGCTGGAGATCGATCTTGTTGCGGACGTAGAATTTGGGGCCGCGCAGCGGGATCCATGCCTCCGGCGCCGTCCCGGCAAGATAGTCCTTCGACAGGTTGGGACGGTCGTAAGGCGCGTCATCGTCCGAACTCAGCATGGTGATTTCGCCGGAAAACCGGCCGCGGCGCAGCATTTCGGCGGCCGCGAACCCGGCGGCGCCACCTCCAACAATGACAATGCGACCGGGTTGGCCAGCCGCATCGGGCTGCGACGGCGGCGCGGTCTCCTTGTCCGCGGGAACCCTGCCGGTGACGAGGAGACGATCGCCACGGCGCTCGACGCTCCATCGCTGCAGCGGGTCGAAAGCCGGCGCGGCAAGCGCCTCGCCCGTGCGGAGGCTGAAGCAGGCATGGTGCCATGGGCATCGAACCGTGTCCTCGACCACCATCCCTTCGGCCAGCGGCCCGCCGTAGTGGGTGCATTTGCCTGCGACCGCCAGCACTTCCTCGCCGACACGCGCCAGAACCACCGGCTCCTCGCCGACATGCCCGGCAAGCAGCCCCTTGTCGCCAAACGCGGCAACCGGCACTCCGACCGTCAAATCGGGACCCATATCCGGATTTTTCTGCGCGGTCATCGGTCGGCCCTCCCAGGAACATTTGCCGACGATCCGTCCATTCGGGTGCCGGACCCAGAATTGACGCCGCACCGACCAAAAGGTTCCTGAGATTGATGGCCAGCGCTGTCCTTTGTCTGGTCGCCGCGTAACGCTCACAGACATCGGCGTCGCGCGAGGGGCGGAATTCTGGACGCTAGAGCAGTTCAGCGTTTCATAGAAACGCTGAACTGCTCTAGTTATTTGTTGTTCGCAATTCCGGACGGAAAATCGTTACACACTTTTCCTGGAATTGCTCTAATCGTCCCGGCGCTTCTGCGTGATCAGGTCGAGGCGCTCGCGATCGGAGCGCTCGCGCTCGTCGCGACGGCGGACATCCTTGTAGGCGCGTTCGACCATGTTGGTGCGGGCGGTCGCGGTGGCGATCAGCGCCGCTTCCTGCCGGGCGTTCTCAAGGTTCTGCTTCTGGCGACCGAGCGCGTTCGCGATGCGGCGATGATAGAGCTCCGGGAACAAGCCGCCAAGCGAGCTGCCGGTATCGAAATGCTCGATGAGTTCCTTCGCTTCCGATTCCGCCGCGGCGGCCGCGGCGAGAAATCCGGCATGCCGGGTTTCGTGCAGCGCCTTCAACTGCTCCTGCACCTTGACCAGCTTCCTCAGGCGATCCTTGCGCGAGGTCATTGCGCTATCTCGCCAGCGTCAGGTCGACAAAGCCGTCGACGAACAGCGACAGCAGGGTGCCGACGGCGAAATAGAAGATGATCATCCCGCCGGCGATGACGAAGGGCAGCGAGATGAAATAGACCGGGATCTGCGGCGTCAGCTTGTTGACGAAGCCGATCGTCAGATTGACCAGGATGGCATAGGCGACGAAGGGACTGCCGAGCCGGATCACCAGGAAGAAGGCATCCGACACCGTGTCGGTGACGTCGACGAGGGCGGCCTGAGGGTTGAAGAAGACATTGACCGGGGCGACCGTGTAGGAGACGACGAGCGCCCGCACGATCTCGTGATCGAAGTCGAAGACGAACAGCAGCAGCAGCGCCGAGAACGAGATGATGGCTGCAAGTGCCGCCTGCGGCTCAGGCTCCTCGATCGCCGGTCCGCCCGAGCCGCCGTAGCCGATCAGCATGGCGATGGCCGAACCCATGAAGCGCAGCGCTTCCATGTAGAGCCTGGTCATGGCGCCGATCAGCCCGCCGACCAGAAGCTCGGAGACGATCATCGGCGCCAGGACCTGCGGCCGTGGGTCGACGTGAGGATAGATACGATCCCACAGGAAGGCGAGCAGGCCGCCGGTGGCGGCGACCGACACGAACAGCCGAACCTGAAGAGGCACACGGGCGCTGGAGATGCCCGGCATCAGCATGAAGCAGGCGCCGATGCGGCAGAAGGCGAGGAAGGCGGCGATGACGACGCTTTGCGAGAGCGCGTTCACGAGATGGTTCCAAGCACCTTGATCTCGACGCCCTTGGCGATCTCGACATGGGAGAGCACGGGAAGCGTCGTGAACAGCCGCTCGATGATCATGCGCACATAGGGGCGCGCGTCGGGCGCGGTGACCAGCACGAAGCGCTCGCCGGCCTCGAGATGCTTGCGGATCGCCTTGGTGGCGTCCTGGCCGAACTCCTCGAGCTGGCGCGGATCGATGTCGAACTCGCGCACTTCGCCCTTGGCGTCGCGCTTGAGGCTCTGGTGGAAGGCGAGATCCCAGCGGTTGCCGAGGCGCAGCACCTTGAGCATGCCGCCCTCGGAAAGATCGCCGCAGATCTGCTGCGCCATGCGGATGCGGACATGCTCGACGATCTGCTCGGTGCGGCGCACATGCGGCGCGATCTCGGCGATGGCCTCGATGATCAGGTGCAGGTTGCGGATCGAGACACGCTCAGCAAGCAGAAGCTTCAGCACCGCCTGCAGGCCGGGATAGGAGATGTGCGAGGTGCAGATCTCGTCGGCGAGCTTGCGGTATTCAGGGTCCAGCCGCTCGAGCAGCGCCTTCATGTCCTTGTAGGACAGGAGCTGCGGCAGGTTGTTGCGGATGACCTCCGAGAGGTGGGTGAGCAGCACCGACATGTTGTCGGCGAAGGTGAAATTCTCGCGCTTCAAATCCTCGGCGAAGGTTTCCAGCACCGAATAGGCGCGCATGCCGAAGGCCGGCTCGCGGATCTCCTCGCCGGGAATGTCGGGCACGCCGCGCGTGCCGAGCAGCACCATGACCTCGCCGACCCGCATCTGGTATTCGGCAACGACGGTGCCGTGGACCTTGATCTGATAGCTCTTCGGCGGGATGGCGAAGTCGTCGGCGACGCGCACCTCCGGCACCACGAATCCATATTGCTGGGCGAACTTCTTGCGCATCTTCGACATGCGGAACACCAGCTCCTGATGCGCGACCAGCAGCCTGGTCGAGAGCTGCTTGCCGATCAAAAGCTCGATCTCGGCGGTAGCGAGCGATGCCTTGACCGAATTCTTCTCCTCCTCGACCTTGTCGGCCTTCTCCTTGGTCTTCTGCGCTTCGGCGGCGGCCAGTGCCCGGTTGTGGCGCAGCGGGATGACATAGCCGAGGCCGGCCATGGCGCCCGCAAGCGCGAAGAACGGGAACAACGGCAGGCCGGGCATCAGGCCTAGGATCACCAGCAGCGAGGCGGCGACATAGAGCGCGCGCGGATGTGCGCCGAGCTGGCCGAACACCGCCTGGTTGGCGGAGCCGCGCGTGCCGCCCTTGGAGACGAGCATGCCGGCAGCGAGCGAGACGATGAGGGCCGGGATCTGCGTGACGAGGCCGTCGCCGACAGAGAGCTTGATGAAGACGTCCGCCGCCTGGCCGAGGCCCATGCCGTGGCGCAGGTATCCGATGGCGATGCCGCCGACGATGTTGATGGCGGTGATGATCAGGCCGGCGATCGCGTCGCCGCGCACGAATTTCGAAGCACCGTCCATCGAGCCGAAGAAGGAGGATTCTTCCTCCAGCTCGCGGCGGCGCAACTGCGCCGTCTTCTCGTCGATCATGCCGGCGGACAAGTCGGCGTCGATCGACATCTGCTTGCCGGGGATGGCGTCGAGGGTGAAGCGCGCGCCGACCTCGGCGATGCGGGTGGCGCCCTTGGTGATGACGATGAAGTTCACCACAATCAGGATCATGAAGACGATGAGGCCGATGACGAAGTCGCTCGACATCACCAGCTTCGAGAAGCCCGAGATGACATAGCCGGCCGCATGCGTGCCCTCATTGCCGTGCGACAGGATCATGCGCGTCGTGGCGATGTTGAGCGAGAGCCGCAGCATCGTGGCGATCAGCAGCACGGTCGGGAAGGACGAGAAATCCAGCGGCCGCTGGATCCAGAGCGCCACCATCAGGATCAGTACCGAGAGCGCGATCGAAAAGGCAAGGCCGATATCGATGAGGAAGGCCGGGATCGGCAGGAACAGCACCGCCAGGATGACGACGATGCCGAGCGCGAAGAAGACGTCGCGGCCGTTCTTGGCCGCCAGGCCGGACGGGATTGTTTCGCTGATCGCCATGTCGTCCTCGAATCCAGACTTGCCAGCGCAAAGGCAGGCCCTGGACCGTAACCGCCCAAGCTTGCGCGAAGGTGGGAGAGAGGCGTTAGGCTACAGCTGAGCCGCGTCCGCCGTGGCAACGCCGACCAGCCAGCTGCGGACGGCGCGTTCCTCGGCCGCAGACAATCCTGCCGCCAGCTCGCGTTCGAGCCTCTGCACGCGCCCGCGGCATTTCTTCAGCAATGCACGCCCCTTGTCGCTGAGGTCGAGATGCTGGATGCGGCCGTGCACCGCGTGGGGCTTGCGCACGAGCGAGCCTGCCTTTTCCAGGTTGCCGACGATCACACTCACCGTCTGCGGGGTGAGCACCGCAAGCCGGGCGAGGTCGGCGTTGGATATGCCAGGATAGGCCGACAGCATGGTCAGGGTCGCGAATTGCGCCTGCGTCACGCCGAATTCGTCCAGCGCGCGCTCGACCCTGAGCCTGTAGGCGCCGGCCGCCTGGCGCAGCAAATAGCCGATATAGCCTTGCTCGCCGCGCTTGCCTTCACCGGGCGCGGGAATTGCAGGGGAGGTTTTCTGCTTGCGCATGATATCAGAGCTCTTATATGTTATTCGCACACTGATATTATCGCAAAGTGGAGCAGGAGACGATGGGCTATCGAATCTTTCTGGCCGGCGGTTCCGGCGCGATCGGCCTGCGCCTGATCCCGCAACTGGTCGATGCCGGCCACCAGGTGACGGCGACGACGCGCCGGGCCGCGAAGACCGAGGAGCTCCGCGCACTCGGCGCCGATCCGGTGGTTGTCGACGTGTTCGATGCCGGTGGATTGCGCACAGCGGTCGCGGCGGCGAAACCCGAGATCGTCATCCATCAGCTCACCGACCTGCCGCCCGGGCTCGACCCCGCCAAAATGGGTGAGGCGGCTCCCAGGAACGCACGCATTCGCGACGAGGGTACCCGCAATCTCGTCCGTGCCGCGAAGTCGGCCGGCACCCGCCGCCTGATCGCGCAAAGCATCGCCTGGGTCTATGCGGCGGGGCCGGAGCCGCATGCCGAGACCGATCCGCTGGATAGCGGCGCCGAAGGCGGCCGCGGCATCAGCGTCGGCGGCGTGATCGCGCTGGAACGGCACGTTCTCGAGGCCTCGCCCATGACAGGCATCGTGCTGCGCTATGGCCATCTCTATGGGCCAGGCACCGGAGCGGAGATCGCCGCCGGTCCGGCCGTGCATGCCGATGCCGCGGCGTACGCGGCGCTGCTTGCCGTCGAGCGAGGTTCGCAGGGCGCTTACAACGTCGCGGAACCGAACAGCCATGTCACGACCGGGAGGGCCGTCATCGAGTTCGGCTGGCGTCCTGACTTTCGCCTGGCTGTGTGAAGGAGCTGCCACCATGATTGAAGT
Organism: Mesorhizobium sp. WSM4884; assembly: GCF_029625675.1. Taxonomy (NCBI): domain Bacteria; kingdom Pseudomonadati; phylum Pseudomonadota; class Alphaproteobacteria; order Hyphomicrobiales; family Phyllobacteriaceae; genus Mesorhizobium; species Mesorhizobium sp. WSM4884. The sequence goes on along the minus strand of NZ_JARTVO010000005.1, from coordinate 184,372 downwards.
CGCGCCGGCGCGAAATCTCGCTTTGCTCGGCGTCGCTGCGATTGGCTCCGCGCTGCTTGGTGCGGCGATGGTCCAGGGCAACCCGGCAATCACCATTGCCGGTGGACAGGACGCGCATATACACATGATGGGCGCAGGCGCAGGAGAGGGTGCTTCGGCGCGCCCAACCACCACGGTCAAACCGCTGTCCTGCGAAAAGCTGCCGAACGTTCCGGGACACTCGATCACCACTGCGCTCGTCGAGTTCCCGCCGAATGCTTACACGCCGAGACATCGGCATCCCGGCGCGGTGACGGCCTTCGTGCTCAACGGCACGCTGCGCTCGCGGTTGGAGGGCGGGCCGGCCGGCAGTTCGGCAAGGGACAGATCTGGTTCGAACCGCCGGGCACGGTGCACCTCTTCGCGGAGAATGCGAGCGCCGCCGAGCCGGCCGAACTGCTGGCGGTCTTCGTCGCCGAAGACGATTGCGGCCCGCTGACCATCCTGGATTGATGGAGCCTCAGGCCCTCGCGGCGATAGGCAGCCGCTGAACCTTCACCAATCGGCGCAGCGCCAAAATGGCGCCACAAGCTGTCGGCATTGCGGTTGTCACGCATTGCCGCCGGGCGTATCAGGCACGGCAGCTTCCATCCTCCCATACCCGGCGAGCCGCTCCGTTGCCTGCCAGAAACGAACCGCAAGTCTACGCCCGCCGGCTTCGGGCGGTGCTGATCAATTCGATCCCCGTGCTCGAGGCGCGCGGCATCGTCATCGTGCTGATGGCGGGTGCCGTCGGTGTGATCGCGGGCGCGCTGGTCACCGGCATGAGCGCGCTGGTGCAAGGCATGCACTTCCTGCTCTTCGACGTGCAGCCGGGGGGGCGGCTTTCGGCGATGTTCTCGCTGGCCAATCCGGTGCAGGCGATGTTTCCGGCGATCGGCGGCCTGCTGCTCGGCCTTTCGGTGATCTGGCTGAGAAGGCGAAAGTTCCGAACGCCAGTCGACCCGATCGAGGCCAATGCGCTCTATGGCGGGCGCATGTCGCTCACCGACACTTTCATCATCGTCGCCCAGACCATGATCTCAAGCGGCTTCGGCGCCTCGGTAGGGCTCGAAGCCGGCTACACGCAGATCGGTTCGGGCATCGCCTCGCGGCTGGCGCGCGCCTTTCGGCTACGCCGCAACGACGTTCGCATCCTGGTCGGCTGCGGCGCCGCCGGCGCCATCGCGGCCGCCTTCGATGCACCGCTGACCGGCGCGTTCTACGGCTTCGAACTGGTCATCGGCATCTACTCCGTCGCCAATGTCGCGCCGGTCATGACGGCGGCGATCGCCGCCTCGCTGACGGCAGAGGTGTTCGGCGGCGTGCCGTTTCCGCTGGAACTTTCCGGCCTGCCGACACTGACCGCCAGCCAGTATGTGCCGTTCCTGCTGCTCGGCCTGCTCGGCGGGGCAGCCTCGATCGCCATCATGCATCTGGTGAGCATCGTCGAACGCCTCTTCGCGCGGCTGGCGATCGATGCCTCGGTCCGGCCTTTCATCGGCGGCGTGATTGTGGGGCTACTGGGGCTGGTCACGCCGCAGGTTCTGTCCAGCGGGCATGGCGCGCTGCATCGCGAGTTCGCGATGAACTACGCGCTTCCCGTGGTGGCGAGCGTCTTCGTGATGAAACTCGCCGCCTCCGCCATCTCGCTTGGCTCCGGTTTCCGCGGCGGCCTGTTCTTCGCCTCGCTGTTCCTGGGCGCGCTGCTCGGCAAGGTCTTTGCGGGCCTCATGGCGCTCGCCGCGCCGTCAACGGGCCTCGATCCGGCGGTCGCCGCCGTCGTCGGCATGACCTCGCTTGCCGTCGGTGTCGTCGGCGGTCCGCTGACCATGACCTTCCTGGCGCTGGAATCCACCGGCGATCTCACCCTGACCGGGGTAGTCCTGGCTGCTTCGATCATGTCGGCGATCCTGGTGCGCGAAACCTTCGGCTACTCCTTCTCGACCTGGCGCTTCCATCTGCGCGGCGAGACGATCCGCAGCGCCCATGACGTCGGCTGGATGCGCAGCCTCACCGTCGGCTCGATGATGCGCAAGGACGTCCGCACCATCGATGCCGCGACGACACTGGCCGAGTTCCGCAAGGAGGTTCCACTCGGCTCGGGGCAACGCGTCATCGCCGTCGGAGAGGGCCAGCATTATGTCGGCGTGCTGCTCGTTCCCGAACTGCACAGCGATCTTTCCGATGGCGAGACTCCGGTGCGGTCGCTGGCCCAGTTCAAGGATGCCGTGCTGGTGCCGTCGATGAATGTCCAGTCCGCTGCCGAGACTTTTCAGCGTGCCGGCGCGGAAGAGCTGGCGGTCGTGGAGGATTTCGACGACCGCACCGTTCTCGGCCTGCTTACCGAAAGCCATCTGATGCGGCGCTACGCCGAAGAGCTCGACAAGGCGCGGCGGGATCTCTCCGGCGAGGGGTAGCCAGACGACAGCACCGCCGACACGACGCTCACCTGAACCTATTCTCATCGCTCCCTGGAAATCACTCCATGCAAGTCAAACGCAACGGCGACATCTCGTTCTGGTATGCTGATCTTGGCGCGGTTCCCGCGCCGCGTCCGCCTTTGGCCGGCGACATCGAAGCGGATGTCGCGATCGTCGGCGCCGGCTATACAGGGCTTTGGACCGCCTATTATCTGAAGAAAGCGAAGCCCTCGCTCCGCGTCGTGCTCCTCGAACGCGAGTTCGCCGGCTTCGGCGCCTCGGGCCGCAATGGCGGCTGGCTGTCGGGCGGCTTCGGCTGGTCGCGCGAAAAATATCTCAAGACCTCGACCAGGCAGGGCGTGACGGCCATGCAGAAGGCGATGGCGGGCTGTGTGGACGAAGTGATCCGCGTGGCTACGGAGGAGGGTATACATGCCGACATCCGTCGCGTCGACAATCTGACGGTCGCCACCAATCCGGCGCAGCTCGAACGCGTGCGCGAGGAATGCGAGACGATCCGCTCGTGGGACGCCGACCCCGATCGCATCGAACTGCTCGACGCCGCGGCGACACGCGCGCGCATCAACGTCAAGAATGTCTTGGGCGGCTTCGTCATCCACGGCCAGGCGCGCGTACAGCCGGCCAAGCTGGTGCGCGGGCTTGCGGAAGCGGTCGAGCGGCTCGGCTCGGCGATCTGCGAGAAGACCACCGTGACCTCCATCGCCAAGGGCCGCGTGACCACCGATCGTGGCACGGTGCGGGCCGAAACGATCATCCGCGCGACGGAAGGATTCACAGCCGGCATTCCTGGCGAGGAGCGGACCTGGCTGGCGCTCAACAGCGCGCAGATCGTCACCGAGCCGCTGTCCGAAAAACTCTGGCGCGAGATCGGCTGGGAAGGACATGAGCTGCTCGGCAATGCGGCGCATGCCTATTGCTACGCCCAGCGCACGCGCGAGGGACGCATCACCATGGGCGGGCGCGGAGTGCCCTACCGCTATGGCTCGCGCACCGACGTCAACGGCCAGACGCAGCAGGCGACGATCGACCAGCTGCATGCGATCCTGATCACGCTTTTGCCGCAGACGGCCGAATGCCGAATCGAGCACGCCTGGTGCGGCGTGCTCGGCGTGCCGCGCGACTGGTGCACGACGGTCGGCGTCGATCCCAGGACCCGCATCGGCTGGGCCGGCGGCTATGTCGGTCTCGGCGTGTCGAGTTCCAACCTGTCGGGGCGCACACTTGCCGATCTGATCCTCGGCAACGAGACGGATCTAACGCGCCTGCCCTGGGTCAATCGAAAAGTCCGGCGCTGGGAGCCGGAACCCTTCCGCTGGCTCGGCGTGCATTCGATGTATCAGCTCTACCGCATCGCCGACCAACGCGAGGCCGCCGGGCTCGCGCACACTTCGAGGCTTGCCGCATTGGCCGATAGCCTCACGGGCCATTAGAGCGGTTCGGCGTCTGTCGAACCGCACTAATTATTTTGTTTTGCTGCAATTCCGGACGGAAAATCGCTGCACACTTTTTCCTGGAATTGCTCAGTGCTCGATGGGGCCTTTGGGGGAAACCAGGGCCGTGCCGGCGGTGGTCGGGCGTTCGATCATGCGGCGCACGCGCGGCGGGTTCTCGCCGCTGTGCAGCGCGCGGATGCGCTCGCCAACTACGGCGTCGGCATGGGTAGCGCGCCTGTTGTGGCGGATGTACTCGACCCAGGTCGGCGTGTGGTAGTGCTCGATCCAGATGCCAGGATTTTCGAGATCGCGGGCGAGCGTCCAGTTGCGGGCGCCGTCGCGGCGGCGGATGCGGCCGCGCTCGGCCATGGTGGCGAGGAACTCCGGAACGTCCTCCTCGCGGATGATGTATTCGATCATGATGGCGATCGGGCCGCTGCGCGGCTTCAAATCGAGCGCCAGCATCGGCTCCTTGAACCGGTTGAGCGGATCGAGATTGAGCGCGGTCTGCTGCGGCAGCGGCAGGATGAAGCCGATGGCGCCGCCCGCCAGCATCGCGATCGCCGCGACCATCAAGGCGGTCTCCGCGCTGTGGGCGTCGGCGACGACGCCCCAGATCCAGCTGCCCAGCGCAATGCCGCCGAACGTCGCCGTCTGGTAGATCGACAGCACGCGGCCGACCACCCAGCGCGGCGTCGACATCTGCACCGTGACGTTGAAATGCGAGAGCGCGATCACCCAGCAGGCGCCGCCGACGAGCAGGCCGGCCGACGCCTGCCAGGCATTGTGGCTGACGGCGGCATTGAAGGCACAAAGCGCGAAACCGGCGAAGGCGGCGCGCACCATCGTCTCGCTGGACAGCAATTGCCGCAGCCGCACGCTGATCAGCGCGCCGCCGACTGCGCCGATGCCGAAGGCGCCGAGCATGATGCCGTAGGTCAGCGCGTCGCCCTTGACGACGTCGCGCGCCACCAGCGGCAGGAGCGCCAGCACCGCGCCGGCGCTGAAGCCGAAGGCAAAACCCCGAACCAGCACCTTGGCGATATTGGGCGACATGGCGACGTAGCGCAGGCCGGCACCCATCGCCGCGCCGAGCGCCTCGCGCGGCAGGGTCGGCGCCGGCACTTCCGGCCTCCAGCGGAACAGTACGACGATCAGGCCGATGTAGCTGATGGCGTTGGCGGCGAAGGCCGCCGCCGCGCCCGCGGCGGCGACGATGATGCCGCCGATCGCAGGGCCAACGCTGCGTGTGATGTTGAAGCCCATCGAGTTGAGCGCGACCGCCGCCGGCACCTTGGCGCGCGGCACCATGTCGCCGACCGAGGCCTGCCATGACGGGCTGTTCAGCGCCGTTCCACTGTCGATCAGGAAGGTGAAGGCCAGCAGCGTCCACGGCGTCATCCAGCCGAACCAGGTGAACACCGTGAGCAGCGCCGAGACGACCAGCATGAAGGTCTGGGCCACCAGCATGACCTTGCGGCGGTTGAAGCTGTCGGCGATGGCGCCGGCAATGAGCGCGAACAGCATGATCGGCAAGGTGGTCGAGGCCTGGACCAGCGCCACCTGGTAGGAAGAAGTGGCGATGGTGGTCATCATCCAGGCGGCGCCCACGCCCTGGATCAGGCCGCCGAAATTCGACACCAGGCTTGCCGACCAGACGGCACGGAAGATGCCGTGCCGGAACGGCGCCAGCGCCGAAACGCGTTCGCTTTCCGGCTCGTCGTCGATCATGATCGCTGTCCCGCCTTCATCTGCCGTGTTGCATTTCGCCGCGCGCCAGGACCGCGCCGACGACTCGCCAAAGGATCGCGGTCCAACAACAGTAAGGCAAAGGCGAAAATGCGTCGGCGAAGCTTTAAGCCAAGCATCTTGCCGGTCTGGACCAAACTTTGCTGCTTCGCGCGGGCAGGCTGCCCGCTGCCGTTGGTCAGAAACCGTGCTCGATGCGCTCGAAGATGACGTTGGTGAAGGCCGAGATCTGGCTGCCGATGAACGGCCCGGTAAGCGCCACCACCAGCATGATGGCGACGATCTTGGGCACGAAGGTGAGCGTGATTTCCTGGATCTGTGTCAGCGCCTGGATCAGCGCGATACCGATGCCGACCGCCATCGCCACCAGTACCACGGGGGCGGAGGCGGTGAGCACGGTCCAGACCGCGTACTGGACGATATCGAGGGCGTCGGCCTCGTTCATGGGCAGACCCCTTATAGAACCGGCTAAAGCAGATCGCGTGAAAAAGGATTCACGCGGTCTGCCTTAGCTTTTTCGATTTTGAGCATGTCTTTCGTCCCGAACCACGATCTACTTTCGGGAGACATGCTTCAGGCGGCCGGCTTGATCGAGACACCTGCGCCGACGGGGACTTCGGTGCCGTCCTGCAGCACGGCGATCAGGCCGCTGCTGGCGAGCTTCACCGAAGCCACGGTTCCCGTGGTCTTGCCGTCGGCGGATGTGATCGAGCGGCCGATCAGCGCGTCGGCCTGCGACAGCGCCGAGGACTGCATGATCTGGTCGAGCTTGCTGTTGGTCTGAACCGATTGCTCGACCTGCGAAAAGGTCGCGAGCTGGGCGACGTATTGCGTGGAATCCATCGGCTTGGTCGGATCCTGGTTCTTCATCTCGGCGATCAGAAGCTTCAGGAACGACTGGTAGTCGACGGCCGTCTTCGAAGTCTGCTGGCTGGCCTGATTGGCGCCAACGGGGATCGTCGTTGTCATATCCACGGCCATCTTTATGCTCCCACAGCCAGCGCGCGTGGCGCTTCCGGAATGTCGTCATTGCCGCCAAGCGCCTGGCGCTCGAGCGGGTAGAGCGCGCGGATCGCCTTCAGCGCATCGTAGATGTGATCCTCGCCGACCATGCGGTCGATCTGCTTCAGCGCGTTGCAGATGTCCTGATTGTCGAAGCTTGCAATCAGCATCGGCAGCGAGCGGCGGAACATGTCGCGCGCCTCGGAAGCGCCCAACGGATTGATCAGCATGATCTGCACGATGAAGTAGAGCTGCCTTAGCGGCGTCGAGGCCTGCTCAGCCTGGATAACGTGGCTTTCCAGAAGGAACTGGACGTCGTTCATCAGCTCGATCGTGACCTTGCGGTCGACGCGGATGACGGCGCCGTTGATGTAGATTTTCTCGTTCGGCTTCAGCGAGATCTTCAGCGTGTTGGTCATTGGATGCCATCTCTGATGATCTGGGAGACCTCGATCAATCCCTCGAAATTGTTGGCGCGGCCCTGCCGGATGTCCTCCGTTTCGCGCAGCAGCCACAAGCCGATCGAGATCAGGTTGGCCCGCAGTTCCTTGGGCAGCGCATTGTCGCTGGAGCCGAGGTCCTCGACGAAAGTGGTCCAGATGCGGTTGGTGAAGTGCAGCGCCTCGACCGCTTCCATCGACTCCGGCCCGACGGCGGCCGCCGCGGACAGCATGTCGATCGAACGGGTGAGCAGCTGCCGCTCCCGATCCTTGGCGTCGGCGACGGAGTCGGTCTGGATGTCGGCGTAGGAGAATTGATACATCGTCGAAGCTCTGCCGTTCCGATTTATGTGTTCAGGTGAGATAGTTCAGCAGGCTGAGCTGCTGCAGGCGCGCGGTCAAGGCGAAGGACGTTTCGATATGCTGGGTCAGATCGGCCACTCGGGTGGCGGCCTCCGCGGGGTCGACGCCCTCGAGGTCGACGATATGCTTCTCGAAGAGATCGACCTGGGTCTTCATGCGGTCGCTGGCGTCGGACACGCGCTTCTGGGCAAGGCCGACGTCGGAGCGGACCTGGACTAGGCCGCCGATGGCTTCGCCGACCAGCCCCTGCGCACGGGTGACGATCGTGTTCCGAGCGGCTTCACTGATGTTGCCGGTAACGAGCGTGCTGACCATGGCGGCCGCCATAGCGAGCTTGCGTATGCCCTGTTCGTTGGCGCTGACGGAGGTCTGCGTGGTCTCGTTCAGCGAGATGCGGCTGGTGATCTGGTCGTCGGTGGCGCTCGACCAGTTGGCCTGCCAGCCGGAACCTAGGAACTGCGGCTCGACCTGGGTGGTAATGAAGTCGTCCATCTGGGCCGCGGTGATGTTGGCGGCTGCAGGGTCGGTCTGGGTGAATCCGAAATAGCTGGTAAAGGCGGCGTCGAACGCGGCCTTGGCGGGCGAGCCGGCGGCGCTGAAATCGTCGATCGGCTTGACGTCGGTGTTAGTGCCGGCAAACAGATATTCGCCGTTGACGCTGGTGTTGAGAATGCCCGTCATCTGCTGCAGGGCCGAGGCGCCGGCGGTTTGCAGGACGCTGGTCGAGGAGTCGCCCGACACGCCCGTGGTAAGCGCCGACAGGAAGTTCTGCGCGACATCGGAGAGCTGGCCGAGCGAGTTCTGGGTCGATGTCAGCCGGGCGCCGACCAGCGCGTTGGAATCGACGATACCGTTCAGCCGGTCGAGGTCGCGCTGGAAGGTGACGGCCTGGGTCGTGCGGCCGCCAAGCGCCAGACCGACATCCGCGACCTGGCCCGTCTGGGATTCCTTCGTCGCCTTGACGAGGTCCGCCTGCATGCGCATCTGCTGATAGCGCATGGCGTTGGAGATCGCGGCTGAGGAAACGGCCGTGGCTTTCATGGATTATCCCACCGCGCTCAAAAGCGAGTCCAGCATGTCGCTGACGGTCTTCATCATGCGCGCGGACGCCTGATAGGTATGTTCGAGGTCGAGAAGCAGCGACATTTCCTGATCGACATTGACGCCGGTATCGTTCGACAGCGCTTCGGCGGTACGCGTGGCCAGCGCCTCCTTGGCATCGGCGTTGGTCGATGCCTGCTGGCGCACGCCTTCGAACCAGCCGATGGCATTGGCGGCATAGTCCGAGACGCCGGAGCTGACGGTGATGCCGGCCGACGCGTCGAAGGCCATCGGCTGATCGAGCCGGTTGCCGTAGGCAATCAAAAGGTCCGAGTAGGAAGCGCCGCCGGTGGTGTTCGAAATATAGGCCGCGCCGTTGGCGCCGCCGTCGCGCAGCAGCGACGGGTTGCCGCCGGCGCTCGGATCAAACGCTGCATTGACGCTGATCGAGCCGGCAAGGCCGTTGACCAGCGTGCCGGCGGCGGGAATGGCCGGCGCGCCGGACCAGGTGAACAGGCCCGTCGCGTTGGGCTGAGAGGGTGCCGTCTCGGCAAAGGCCGTGATCAGGCCACGCGCGATCTCGTCGAGCTGGCTCTGCATGGTCGCGGCGACGTCGTCGCGCAGCTTGAGCATGCCGGCAAGCTTGCCGTCGGCGGTGGCGCTGTCGCCGGTGCCTGCCGAAAGCGGCACGTTGTCGATGTAGATCGTGTTGCCGGGCGTGCCGGCGGTGTAGCCGGCCGAAGGCGTGAAGGTCACCGACCGCGGCACCGTCTCGAACAGCGTCGTGCCGTCCTTGGTGGTGATGACCATGTCGTTGTCGCCGCGCGTGAAGGTCGAGACGGGGACATATTCGGCGATCTTCTTCAGAAGCGCGTCGCGCTGGTCGAGCGCGTCGGACACATCCGTGCCCGAGCGTGTGCCCGAGATGACGGCCTTGTTGGCGTCCTGGAATTGGCTGAGCAGCGAGTTGAGGTCGTCGACCGCGGTGGCGATCTGGCCGTCGGTCTGGGTGCGGAAATCCTGGATCGCCGTGGTGCCGCCATTGAGCGAATTCACCACCTGCTTGGCGGCGTCGATGACGCTGGTGGCGAGGGTCTGGTTCGACGGCGTCGTGGCGTAGAGCTGCAGCTGCTGCTGCAGGTTGGCGATCGCGGTCGACGGGGACGACGCGTTGTCGACCCCGTTGACCGAGAGGTCGAGCTGATCCATGCCGCTGTAGAGCGCGCTCTGGCCGCTCCATGCCGACAGCGCGGAAAGGTTCTGCCGGAACAGAAGGTCGTTCGCGGCGCGCTGTATCTCCACCGATCGCGCGCCGGGCGCCGTGCTGGTGACGACGGCGACACGACGGGCATAATCCGGGTTGGATGCGTCGGCCACGTTGCGCGACACGACGCTGGTTTGCTTGGATGTGGCCAGGAGCGCCGACTGGGCGATGCTCAATGCGGTAGAAAGGGACATGCGGGTCTTTCACGGGCTGGCGCCCGATGGTTATCTCTTCAGGTTGACGAGGACGTCCATGAGGTCGGAACCGGTCTGGAACACTTTCGAATTGGCTGTGTAGCTGCGCTGCGCCGCGATCATGTTGGTCAGTTCCTCGGCGATGTCGACGTTGGAGTTTTCGAGCGCGCCCGAGACGACCGCGCCAAGTTTTCCTTCATTGGCGAAGCCGATGCGAACGGCGCCGGAGTCGGCGCTCTGCACATAGACGTTGCCCGGCATCGCGGTGAGGTTGTCGGGGCTCTGAACGTCGGCCAGCGGTATCTTGTAGAGCGGCTTGGTGGTGCCGTCCTGGTACTGCGCGTAGATGACGCCGTCCTGACTGATCTGGATCTTTTCGATCGTGCTCGGCGGATTGCCGTTGACCTTGGCGTCGGAGACCGTGAAGCCGGTGCCGAGCTGCGTCAGCTTGGAGAGATCGAGGTTGAGGGTCGAGCCGTTCGGCACGGTGAAGGAGACCCCGGTGGTCGCGCCGGTGAGCTTGCCGGTGGTGGTGTCGAAGGTGAGGTTGGCCGTACCCAGCGCGCCGCCCGTATAGGGAAAGGACGTGCCGGGGGTCGCCTTCGACTGATCGAAAACCGAGACCTCCCAGGTGCCAGGGCCAGTGTTGGTGAAATAGACGTCGACCAGCACCTTGTTGCCGAGATTGTCGTAGGCGACCAGCGAGGACTTCGATGTGTATTCGGCGGTCGCGCTGTTGGTGGAGGGCAGGCTGCCGGCGGCGACCGGAGTAGCGCCCGCCGGCAGGTTGCCGGTGAAGTTGCCTTCCGTGCTCGGCGTCGCCGTCATCTCCTGATCGGAGATCTGCACCGGCACCAGGCCCTCGAAGCCGTTCGCGGTCGCGGCTGGATCGCCGTTGGCGTAGCTGTAGGCCATCAGCTGGTAGCCGGCGGCATTGACCAGCCGACCCTGGGCGTCCGGAACGAAGGCGCCGGCGCGGGTGAGGTAGGGGGTGCCGCTCGGGTCCTGCACGACGAAGAAGCCGTCGCCGTTGACGGCGAGGTCCGATACCGAGGTGGTGTATTGCAAGACGCCCTGCGAGCTGACGGCGGAGCGGATCGTCGTCGTGACGCCGCCCGAATTGTAGGCGCCGCCCGTGCTCGGCATGATGAGCGTCGAGAACTCGGCGGAGGAGCGCTTGTAGCCGGTGGTGTCGGAGTTCGCGATGTTGTCGGCCACCGTGGACAAGCGGTTGGCCTGCGCGTTCATACCGGAGACGCCGGTCCGCATCATTCCATAGAGGCTCATAGATACGTCTCCTCGATGCCTTTCTGAGAGGCCACAAAACTAAGCCTCGTGTCTTGCGCGAGGCTGGCGCGGGCTGCGTCGGCGGCGGCCATCAGAACACCAGCCGGTAGCCGAGGAACCTCTTGGAATCGATCGGGTCGTGGCCGAGCTTTTCGCGCAGTTTCTTGCGCAGCTTCGAGATGTGGCTCTCCACCACGTTCTCCTCGACCTCCTCGTCGAAGATGCCGTAGATGGCGTTGAACACCTGCGTCTTGGTCACGCGCCGGCCGCGGTTGCTGGCCAGATATTCCAGGATGCGCCGCTCGCGACGCGGCAGCGGCAGCGGCTCGCCGTCGATCTCCGGATCGCGTCCGTCCATGAAGATGCGCATCGAGCCGACTTCGGTGTAAGCGGCCTCTTCGTGGGCGCGGCGGCGGATGGCGGTGATGCGGGCGAGAATCTCGCGGATGTGCACGGGCTTGCGGACGACGTCGTCGACGCCGCTCTCGAAAAGCCGCAGCGTGTGTTCCAGCGAATGCTGCTCGCTGAGCGCGATCACCGGTGCGCCGGTGCGATCGCGGATCTGACGCGGCGAGATGGCGCCCTCGCGGCAATCGCCGATGAGGAAGGCCCTGACGGATCTGAGATCGGTGTCGGCGGCGGAACTCACCCACTCGCCGAACTCGCCCGGCGCGAAGCCCGCTGTCGCAACGCCCTCGCGATCGAAAAGTGAGCTATAGCCCTCAGTTACGAGCTCGCGCTCATCAACGATCACGATCATCGGACCACCCCTCCGAATCAGCTCATCTGCCCCGTGCGGAAAGCGGTACCCGGCTCGGCGAATCCTGAAAAACCGTCATTTCTTGTAGCTATTTTCTTGGGAGTTTTTTGGGAGCCGTAATAAAGGCGGTTGCACAGGCGCATCGGCGAAGGCAACGCGCAGCCGATGTCGGGCATGGGAAACACGCCGGAGAGAGGCGGACAGCCGCGCTACTTCTGATTGCAGAAGGTACTGGCGTTAGGCGTCCATTTTCCGAAGCCAGTGGCGACCATGTTGGCAATGACGCGGCAGACATAGATCTTTTGCGCCGGGTCGTTGTCGGGGCCGGCATGAAAGCGTGCGACGGCCATCGACCAGGTCATATGGCGGGCATGCAGGCTTGCCAGGAAGCGCGCCGCGTAGTCGACATTCTGGTGCGGGTCGAGCATGTCCTCGACGCTGCGGAAATGATCGCCGTGATAGCGATGGTTGATCTGCATGCAGCCGAGGTCGATCAGCGTCTTGCCCTCGCGGTAGGCATTCTCGAATGTCGCCAGCGCCTCGCCACGGCTGCGTGGGAAAACAGCTTTTCCTTCTATATTCAATGCGTTGGGTTGGAGGGTGCCCTTCTTCCCCGTTTCGGTAAGGCCGACCGCATAGAGGATTCCCGCCGGCACGCCGTAACGGTCGGCGGCACGCAGGATCTCCGGCTCGCAAGGATTGGAGACGGCGCCAGCCGCGCCGGCGGCAGCCAGGCTAGATATAGATATCGTCGCCAGCGCCTTCGCGAAGAGGCGAAGCAGCGCGGCTGAATTCCTGTGCGCCATTGCCGTCGTTCCTTCCCGGTTGCCGGTCTCCGCCGGCGCTGTTGCCGCCCGAATTCCCCGGTTGGAATGAAGGCTGATCGTGGCCCGCCGACATCGGCAGCGCGCTGTTCGCATCGGCGCGGGCTGCCGAGTGAACTGCTATCGAAGGTTGCAGGATGGTGACATGGTCGACGTCGAAACCAAGACCGCGGAGCGACTTGACGATGGCGTCGCTGTCGGCGGTCAGACGGCGGTACGCCTCATGGGTTTCAGGTTTCATCTCAATCGAAAGTTGCTCCCCGGAAAGCCGCAAGCTCGCAGTCACCATGCCGAGCTCCGAAGGGTGGAGCTCGATCTTGAGGACATGTGTCGGAACGGCAACAGAATTGGCCGTTTGAGCGGCGATCGAGGCGCTCGAAAAGACTTGCTGAACGCCATTGTCCGAAGCGATCGCCTCAACCAGCGCCGATGCCGTCTGGCTGACGGGATTTTGCGGCGGCGCCGGGAAACTCTGCTGGCTGACGACATCCATGCGCCCGGCGGCGGAGGACGGCTTGGCTTGATTGATCGATGCTATGGACTGCGTCGTCTGCGCTGTCCTCTGGGCGACCGTCGGTCGCCAGCCTTGCGACGTCGCGGCGTCGGTTTCGGGTGTTCCGGGCAGGGTATCGTCCCTGGGAACCATCGCGGCCGGGCCGGCGCCGGCCGGCTTTTGTCCGAAGTCCGGTCCGGGTTTGTCCACCATCGTTGCCCGACCGGATTGCGGCAATGGTTCGGAGGTGTCGGAAGCGTCGGCCAATGTGCGTCTGCCCTGACGGATCGCCATTTGCGAAGAGGCCGACTGGCCGATGGAGGGCTGGGTCCCTGCCTCTGCCTCGGCGGCGGATCCGCCGCGATCGGCATTTGTCGACGTTGCGAAATGGCGGATGTCGCCCAGCGCCATCAGCAAGGGCAAGCCATCCTGGGGCTGAGCGGCGTCGGGCGGTTGCGCCGCGGCACTGGCATCGTCCGCTGCGTTCTTGTGACCGGTGTCCGCATTGTTCTTGGCGGTTTTGCCGGCCACCGGCTTTGTCGCGACTGTCTTGCTCTGCCCGCCCTGATCGGGCTGTGCCTGGGGCGAGCCGGCGATAGTGCGACGCGCCGGATGCGGGTCGGAGGACGCAGGTTCTGCCGACGGCTTGCCGCGCTGGGCCGACTTTTCGGCGCCATGCACCATCTCGCCGAAGTTCGAGCCTTTTTCCTTGCTGTCGGCGGCCTGCCGATGCTGCTTGATGTGGGCGGTGCCGAGTCCCGGCAAGGCCTGACTGACATTGGTCATCTGGGCGCTGGTCATTTGGGAGCGGCTCCGAGCAATTGGTCAATCTGGTCAAGCTGACGGCGGGCGTTGAGCATCGCCGCGTCGGTGGGATCGTGCGGATCAAGGCCTGTCGTGGCTGGCGCCGACGCAGGCAGCGCAGGCGGCGTTTCGGGCTGCGCCGGAGCGGAAGCCGCCGCCTGGATGGTGGCCTCAGCCTTCGCCGGCGGGGCCGGCGGCGCGGAAGCGGCGGCAGGCGTCTTCGCGGCCGGCTTGGCAGCGGCCGCGACAGCCGGCTGCTCGGACGCAGCACCGTCCACCGGCGGCAAGGCTTCGGCGTCGGCCTGGCTCACAGGCTCGGCTTCAGCGGCGGATTTCGCCGTATCGATCTTCGCTGGCTCCGCGGCCTCGGTCTCGTCCTTGCCGGCAGCAGGCACGGGAGCGACGACCTCGCCGGCGACGGCCTGCGCCGCATCGAGCAAGGCGCGGTCGCTCTCCGAGAGCTTGCCGCGATCGATCTTGCCGAGCCTAGTCCGCACGTCGTCGATCGTGGCCGACGTCACCGTGGAGAGGCTCGAATAGAGCACGGCGCGCGGGTCGTCCTGGTTGCCTTTGCCGCTGCGGCCTTGCTCAGCCCGGGCCGAGGCGAAGGCGGAGAGGTCGCTCAGCCCGTCGATCGCGGCGCGGCGGGCGATGCGCAGATAGATCACCTTCTCGCGCTCGGGATCCATCATCGACGTGATGTCGGCGAGCTTGTCCTGGCTGATCGACATATGCAGTTGAATGACGCCGGAGACGAAGGAATCGGCGAACTGGCTGGCATAGGGGGAGTAGAGATAGCCAGCGACATACTGCGTCGAGGCGAGCGCGAAGCGCGCGGCGTCGCCCTGCGCCACGGCGAGGCCGACCGAGCGGCGTAGTGCCGCTTCCTCGACCAGGGTGCCGGGGCTGAGCAGGCGGGCCTCGTCCAGCAAGGTCAGCGCCGCGGCTGGTTCATCGGTAGCAAGCAGCGAACCTTGGACCAGCGCCAGGAAAGCGCCGAGGTCTGGGGGCACGCTCATCGGATCGATGGGCTTCAGGATTTCGATTGCGGCGGCCGGCCGTCCGTTCAGGTAGGCGACGATCCCTTTGGCGATCGCAAGGCTACGTGGATCGATCGTCGCGCGCGAAGTCGCCGCCTCGACGGTGACGGGATTGCCACCGCTCATGCCGTAGACGAGCAGAGCGCGGAAATTCTTCGGATCCCTGAAATCCTCGGCATCGGCGGCGCGAAGCCTGGCATCGGTCATTTCGAGGAGCTTGGCTTGCATCGGCATCGCCGCATGGTCGCCGCTGGCGATGCGGTCCTGGATCAGCTGCAGCGAACGCACCAGCTGGTAAGGCTGCAAGCCGTCGTCCTGGGCGAAAGCCGCCGCCGGTAATCCTGCGGCGAGCAGCAGCCCGACGGCTTGGCCGATGACGGTCCTGCTCCTCATCCGCCGGTCGCCATCAGGATTTCGATGCGACGGTTCGCGGCGGCCAGCGGATCGGACGGGATCTTCGGCTGGCGGTCGGCGAAACCGGCGACCTCGGTGATGCGGCTTTCGTCGACGCCGCCGCGCACCAGCATGTAGTAGGCGGAGTGGGCGCGGGCGGTGGACAGCCGCCAGTTGTCATAGGTGTCGCTGCGGAACGGCCGCGCGTCGGTATGGCCGCCGATGGTGATGGTGCCCTTCTTCTCGTTGACGATGCGGCCGATCTTCTCCATCGCCAGCACCAATTCGCGGCGCGGCACGGCCGAACCGATCTCGAACATGCCGAAGTCGAGCTGATCGGTGATCGAGATGACCACGCCCTTGTCGGTGGCCTCGACGGAGACGCCCTGCGCCAGCTTTTCACCCGGCGCGAAGGCCTTGGCCAGTTCCTGCTTGATTTCGGCCGCGGCCTTGAGGGCGGCGCTGCTCGGAGCCTTCTCGCCTTCCTGCGTCGCCTCGGCCTTCGCCGTCTCCGTCTTTGCCGCTTCGGTCTTCGCGGTCCCCGGCTTCGCAGCATCGGTCGCTGCGGCCTCGGCCTTTTCGGCTTCCGCCTTCTCATCCCGGGCTTTTTCGCCCTTGGTCTTCTTGCCTTCGGCCTTCGCGATTTCGGGGCCGGCCGGTCCGGTCTTGGCACCGGGTTTTTCCGGCGTCGCCAGCGGCTCGAGCGGCGCATCCAACCGCGGCGGCGCAGGCGGAATGGCCTTGACCTTCGGCACTTCGGTTTCGGCGACCTTTTCGCCGGGCTTGGCCGGATCGCCTTCGATCTTCCTGCGTTCGGCGCTGGCTTCGGCGCCAGGGGTCGCCACCTGCTGCGACCAGAAATCCGGCGCGAAGGGATCGCGATAAGATTCGCCGCCGGAAGCACCGGTCGCCGGACCGGCGTTCTGGGCGCCGCCTTCGCCCTTGGCGCTGACATTCTGCATCACGCCGGTATCGGTGGCGATCTCGGACAGCACGGCGTAGGGATCGGCAAACAGATGCTCGTCGGAAAGGTCGGATTTCTGCGAGGCTTCCTTGGTCTGCCTGCGGTCGGACGAGCCGGCGCCGCCCTTGCCGTTCTCGCCGGCCTTACTGGCGCCATCCTGCGGGTTGTCGGCGGTAAGGCCAACCTTGCTCGGGCCGTCGCCAAGGTCCTCCAAACCCTTGCGGCTGGAGTTGCGGTCGATCAGCTCGACCGGATTGAAGTAGCTGGCGACGGCTGCCTTGGTCTGCTCGTTGGCGGCGTTGATCAGCCACATGACGAGGAAGAAGCACATCATCGCGGTCATGAAGTCGGCGAAGGCGATCTTCCAGACGCCGCCGTGATGGCCATCGTCATGACCGTCGTGATTGCGCTTGACGATGATAATCTCATGCCTAGCTTCGCCGTGGTCGATGGCGCTCATGTCAGGACCTCCGACAGGGAAGCCGACCATTCGGCGATGCGCGTCTCGAACACGGCATCATCGATAGTCACGGTCAGGTCGAGGCCCGGGGCTTCGGTGAAATCTAGATTGGCCGCGCGCCCGCCAAGCGCCGCCTTCAGCGGCTCGAACAGCGACAGCGGCCCGCGCACGCCGATGCGCACGGCCTCGCCGTCGGCGACCGCGGCGCCGATGGTGCGGGCAAGGGCATCGAGCGAACGCTTCTGCAGGTCATCGCCGACGATGCCGCCCAGGATGCGGGCGATAGTGGCGGCGGTAAGTTCGGCAACGCGTGCCTCCATGGCATCGATGCGTGTCGCGACCGCCGCGCCGAGATCGTTGCCGAAGCTTTCCAGGAACGCGTTCGCCGCATCGTCATTGGCCCGGCGCTCGGCCTCGAGCGCCGCCTCATGGGCGGCCGCGAGGCGAGCCTCGAGCGCAGCTTCGGCATCGGCCACCGCCTCGGCGATCAAGGCGCCAATATCGGCCTGCGGCGGGGATGCCTCCGGCTTGCGCTCGATGTCAGGCGCCGCCGGCGCCCGGCCGGCACGCGGGGCGCGCGAACCGAAATCAGGCAGGAGATCGAAAAGGGCTCGCGAAGCCATGGCTTAACCCGCGGCTTCCGGCGCGGCGGCCCATTTGCGCAGGATCTGGGCGGTGCGTTCCTCGTTGAGGTCGACCATGCGTGCCAGCCGTTCCTGCGGCGCCGGCCTGATCTTCTGGCGCAGATCATCGAGCGGGGTGGCGCCGGGACGGGTGCCTGGCAGGGCGCCGACCGGCGCCTCGGAAGCGATCGCGGCGACCGGCGCGTCGGGCGTCGGCAACGAGCGCTGGACATCGTCGAAGCTCGGGCCGGCGATTGCCGCGGGCTTGGCCGATGCCGTCAGCGCGGCCGCCATCGGCCGCAGCCCGAAGAAGGCGACCAGGAACACCACGACGATGAAGGCGCCGGCGTTGATCAGCGTGCCGGTGTACGTGCCGATAGAGGCGAGCATGCCAGGCTGGTCGATCGGCTCGCCATCCAGACCGTCGATGAACTCGACCGCCGAGACGTCGATGATGTCGCCGCGCTTCTCGTCGAAACCGGTGGCGGAGGCGACCATCTTCTGGATGTCTGCGACGCGCTTGGCGATCTGTTCGGGCGTGGCGTCCTTGCCGAGAATGGTCTTGAGCCGATCCTGGTTGACGACGACGGCGATCGACATCTTGGTCACCGAATAGCCGTTGGAGACGGTGGCGATCTTCTTGGAATTGATCTCGTAGTTGGTGATTTCTTCCTTGCGGTCGTTCTGCGAGGAGGACTGCGGCCCCTCGGTGGTGGTCGTCTGCGTCTCGGGCAGGTTCTGCTCGACGCTGGTCGGGGTCGAGGCCTGCTTCTGGTTGCTGGCCTCGTTGGTGCGCACCGACTGCACCGACCGCTCGACGCGGGATTCGGGATCGAAGATCGTCTCTTCGGTCTGGCGGGTGTCGGTGTTGACGTCGGCCTTGACGCTGGCGCGGAAATTGTCGGGGCCGAGATAGGGGGTCAGCGCCCGGCGGATGTTGTCGCCGATCTGCGCCTCGACCGTCTGCTCGACGCCGAGCGTGCGGGCGGCGCTGGTGTTGGAGGTGTCGTCGCCGGCGGCGAGCAGGTTGCCGTTGGAATCGAGCACGGTGACCTTGTCGGCCGACAGGCCGGGAACCGCAGCGGCGACCAGGTGGCGGATCGACTGCGCGCTTTTTTCGGCATCGGCGCCGGCGTAGCGGATGACGACCGAAGCCGAGGGCTGCTGCTCGTCGCGGCGGAAATTGGCGCGCTCGGACATGACGATGTGGACGCGCGCCGCCTTGACGCCGGCGATCGACTGGATGGTGCGCGCGATCTCGCCTTCCAGCGCCCGCACGCGGGTGATCTGCTGCATGAAGGACGTCAGACCGAGCGAGCCGACATTGTCGAACAGCTCGTAGCCGGCGTTGGCGCTGGTCGGCAGGCCTTTTTCGGCGAGCAGCATGCGCGCCTGCGCGGTGGTGCCGGCCGGCACCAGCACGGACGTTCCGTCGGCGCCGACATCGAAGCCGATGCCGGCCTCGCCCAGCACCAGGCCGATCTGGTTCACGTCGTTGCGGTCGAGCCCGACGTAGAGCGTCTCGTAGGCCGGACGGTTGAGGTAGACCGAGGCGACGCCGATGACGGTCATGACCAGCGCGGCGATGCCGCTCATGAGAGCGAGACGCCTGACGCCGAATCCCCGCAGATTCGCGATGAGGCCCTGGATCTGTTCCGGCACGATTCAACCGCTCCCAGCATGACTGTCCGCCGGAAGACTAGACCGCGAAGCTTGTGCGAGGATGATAGGCGTGCCGCCGAGGAGCCTGCAAAGAATCGAAGCGGCGATTTTCCCGGCCGACGAAAAAGACCGCGCTTCGGGCGCGGCCTTCTTTCGTTGATCGAGGTGATCGAGCGGCTTAGCCGTTCTTGAACAGCGACAGGATCGACTGCGAGGAGCTGTTGGCGATCGACAGGGACTGGATGCCGAGCTGCTGCTGCACCTGCAGGGCCTGGAGGCGGGTCGATTCCTTGTTCATGTCGGCATCGACGAGCTGGCCGACGCCGCGGTCGATGGAATCCATCAGGCTCTGCGTGAAGGTCTTCTGCAGGTCGATCGAGCTCTTGGCGGCGCCGAGCACGGTGGCGGCGTCGGTGAGCTGACTCATGACGTTGTCGATCTTGGTGACCATCTGCGTGATGATGTCGTCGGTCACGCCTGCCGCCGTGATGTCGAGATTGTAGGCGGAGACGTTGTCGATCTTGGTGGGCGTGCCGGATACAGCGGCCTGGCCGGCGGTGTTGGCGGCGATGTCGGTGGCGCCGCCGGCGATCGCGGCCGCATACGCCGCATCGTACGCGGACTGGTCCGCGGCCGTGGAGTAGATCGAGGTCTGACGGTCGAGAATGCCGTAATTCTTGACGTCCGTGGCAAGGCCGGAATCGAACAGCTTGGTGCTCTCGACATCGATGTCGATGGTGCCGAGCGAGATGGCGCCGGACGAGGAACGATTGAACGAGGAAACGATCTTGGCGTCGGGCTGGACGCCGTCATTGGCGGCGGCGACCTGCTTGGACGTCACCGAGAGGAAATTCGAGCCGGAGAAGGTTGCGGCATCGGCGAAGGATTTCATCTGCGCCTGCAGCGCCGTGATTTCGGTCTGCGTCTTGGCCTTGTTGGCATCCGACTGGCCGACAGCCGACAAAAGCTTGGTCTTGATCTGGCCGATGGTCGAAAGGACGTTGTTCATGCCGGTGTAGGCGGTGTCGACCTTCGAGGCGCCGAGGCCGAGCGCATCCTGCACCGTCGACAGCGCCGAGTTGTCGGATCGCATCGTGGTGGCTATCGACCAGTAGGCGGCGTTGTCGGAGGCCTCGGAGACCCTGTAGCCCGTCGAGATCCGGGCCTGCGTCTGCTCGAGCGATTTGTTGGTGGCGTTGAGGCTTTGAAGTGCAGTCAACGCCGCAGCGTTCGTCATGATGCTCGCCAAGAAACTCGCTCCTTCTCCAAAGCCGGCATGCCATGCAGGCCGGATCGGCCCGCCCATCGGTCGCGATCGTGCCGGTCGGGCCGATTCGACAACCTGTCGTAGTCCAATGGTTAACCATAGCTACCGCGATATGGTTAATGGCCTGTTAAAAATCAGCTTCGAGAGGTTAGGGAGCGAGGGTTGCGCGAGCCCTTGTGCGCGCCGTGTCCGCGCGGATTCTGGCGGGACGCTTGAAGTTCCGTTTGATGCATGTCGTTGGCCCAAAACCGCTGCGCGCTTTTGGGCGAAACGCATTGGCAAACGCAAATCGGGCCGCGCTTTTGGCGCGGCCCGATCGTGTTGCCTGGACGGTCGGGAGCGATCAGCCGCGGAAGAGCGACAGGATCGACTGCGAGGAGCTGTTGGCGATCGACAGCGCCTGGACACCGAGCTGCTGCTGAACCTGCAGGGCCTGGAGGCGGGTCGATTCCTTGTTCATGTCGGCATCGACGAGCTGGCCGACGCCGCGATCGATGGAGTCCATCAGGCTCTGCGTGAAGGTCTTCTGCAGGTCGATGGAGCTCTTGGCGGCGCCGAGCTTGGTGGCGGCCGTCGTCATCGCCTTGAGAGCGGTGTCGACGACGTTCATCATCTGCGCGATCTGGCTGTCGCTGGCACCCTTGCCCGTTGCCGAGTCGAAGATCTTCAGGCTGGCGACCGAATAGGTGTCGGTGGCCGCTGCAGCAGCGCCCAGGGTCGGGTTTGAGGCCGTGGCTTGGATGCTGCCATCGGTACCGAGACGGTTGGCGTCGAGGATACCCTTCTGCGTTCCCGCCGTGGTGCCGGCTTCATACAGCTTGATGCTTTCCACGTTGACGTCGATCGTGGAGATCGAAACCGAACCCGAAGCGTCGCGGTTGAAGGCCGAGACGATCTTGACGTCGGCTACGGAGGTGGCCGTGCCGCTGTCCACGGACAGCATGTTGGTGCCGGAGAAGGTGGCGCCGTCGGCGTAAGCCTTCAACTGGTCCTGAAGCGCCTTGATTTCGGTCTGGGTCTTTTCCTTGGAAGCGTCCGTCTGGCCGTAGGATGCGGTCAGCTTCTGCTGGATCTGGTTGATGGTGTCGATCGCGCTGCTCATGCCGGTATAAGCGGTGTCGACCTTCGAGGCGCCGAGTCCGAGAGCATCCGAAACGGTGGACATCGCCTGGTTGTCGGAGCGCATCGTGGTGGCGATCGACCAGTAGGCGGCGTTGTCCGAAGCCTGCGAGACGCGATAACCCGTCGAGATGCGGGCCTGGGTAGTGTCGAGGTTCTTCTGGGTGGCGTTCAAGCTCTGCAGCGCGGTGAGCGCCGAGGCATTGGTCATGATACTGGCCATGATACTCGTACCTTGATTTTACACGGATTTTTTTGACATACCGGCATGTCCGGTATGACGGTGCGGCATCATGCCAATGACCGTTGCGACCGGTCACCCGCCATCTGCGAGCGACTATGGCGGCAAGTCCCTACCAAAGGACTAAACTGGACGGTTAATCGAAAATAATATTTGGAAATTCACGCCGTTGTTCGTCAGCCGAAGTCCTCAGGACTTGGGTGAGCTCTCTTGCCGGCCGTTGGGCGCCGGGCGATCAGGTAAAGGACCGCACCAGGCTGCCGACCAGAAGGTTCCAGCCGTCGATCAGCACGAAAAACAGGATCTTGAACGGCAACGAAACCACCGTCGGCGGCAGCATCATCATGCCCATGGCCATGGTGACGGTCGCGACGATGAGGTCGATGACGAGGAACGGCAGCACGATCAGAAAGCCGATCTCGAAGCCGCGCCGGATCTCCGAGATCATGAAGGCCGGGACCAGGATGCGCAGGTCGACGGTATCGCGCGAGACGGTCTGGCCGCGCTCGCGGGCGAGATCGGCAAAGAGGTCGAAATCCTTGTCGCGCACATTGTGGAGCATGAAGCTGCGGAACGGATCCGAGATTTTCTCGAAGGCTTCCGCCTGGGTGATCTGATTGTCCATCAGTGGCTTGACGCCGGTGTTCCAGGCCTGGTCGAAGGTCGGCGCCATGACATAGAAGGTCATGAACAGCGACAGCGAGATCAGGATCAAGTTGGCGGGCGTCGACTGCAGGCCGATGCCGGCGCGCAGGATCGAGAAGGCGATGACGAAGCGGGTGAAGCTGGTCACCATGATCAGCAGACCCGGCGCCACCGAGAGCACGGTGAGCAGGCCGAATATCTGGATGAGGTAGCCGACGGTCGTGCCGTCCGCCTTGCCGATGCCGCCGAGATCGAGCTGCTGGGCCGCGGCGACGGAGGTGGTGACGACGATGAGCGCCGTGGCGGTGAGGAGCTTTCTCATTCGAGCAGCATCGTCCTGATGAGTACCTGTTTGACATGGCCGCCGCTGCGCAGCGCCGCCCGCTCGTCGAGATCGGCCTTGAGATGCTGGTAGCCGCTGGCGCCTTCGATCTGATGCATCTTCAGCGTGCGCACGAAGGCGAGCAGGTCCTGGTGAATCTGCTCGGTCATCTCCGGCGGCTGCGGCGCATCGTAGAGCACCGACGCCTCGAGCCTTATCCAGACCTCACTCGGCGACGCGATATTGGTGGTGATCGGGGCCAACTGGACCACCGCAGGCCCGGCAGCCGGTTTGCCGCCTTCGGCGGGTTTTTCCGCGGTGCCCGCATTTTCCGGCGCGGCAGGTACAGGCGCCGGCGCCTCTCCCTGCTTGAGATAGCCGCCCGAGACCCAGCCCATGCCGATGGCCGCGCCCGTCATGACCAGCAGCATGGCGAGCTGGATCACCAGGGAGGGGCCCTTCTTGGGTGGTGCCTGCTCGACATTTGCCACGGACAGCGATCTCCCCAGCGCCTAGAACGGAAGAACCTGGTCGAGGATCTGCTGACCGTAGGCCGGCTGCTGGACCTCCATCACACGGCCGCGGCCGCCATAGGAGATGCGTGCCTCGGCGATGCGCTCGTAGGGGATCGTATTCTCGGCGCCGATGTCGGAAGGACGCACCATGCCGGCGATGGTGAGCACCCGAAGCTCGTAGTTGACGCGCACTTCCTGAGAGCCCCTGATCATCAGGTTGCCGTTGGGCAGCACCTCGGTGACGACCGCGGCGACATTGAGCTCGAGGTTTTCCGAGCGCTTGATCTCGCCGTCGGCGTTGGTCTCGGTGCTGGAGCTCAAGCCGGCATCGCCCTTGCCGCTGGTGCTCTTGCCGTCCCATCCGAGGGTGACGTCGTAACCGAGCTTGCGCGCGGCGGTGCGGCTGCGGTCGTTCTGGTTCTTGAAATTGGCCTTGTCGTTGAGCTTGATGTTGACGGTCAGGATGTCGCCCTCGCGCAGCGCGCGCGGATCGGTGAAGAGCCTGCTCTGGCGGTCGTCCCACAGCGAGAATTTCTTCACCGGCGCGGCCGGCGGCTCCGGATAGCTGTAGGGCGCGCCTCCGCCATTGCCGATGCCGGAGCCGACCGGCGACAGCGCAGGCTCCCGGCCGACCTCCTTGAGATCGGTGCCGCAGCCGGACAGCGCCGCCGCCGCGACAAGGACGAGCAATTTCAGCTTCATGACGGATCAACCCTTCGCGCCGCGCTGGCCATGATGCCGGTGAGCGTCGCCGCCGCCTTCTGGTCCATTTCGTTGAGGATGACGCCGGCCTTGCGCGAATCGAGCTTCATCAGGATGGCCGCCGCGAGTTCGGCATTGACCATCGCCAGGCGTTCCGCCGCGGCGTCGGGTTTCATGCCGGCATAGATCTTGACGACGCTGTCCTCGGCGCGCGCCAGGAACACCTCGCGGCGCTTCAGCCATTCCTCGTATTCCGCGCGCTTTGCCTCCAGCGCCTTCATGCGCTCGTCGATACCGGCCTGCAGCTGCTTCAGCTCCTCGGCCTGCAAGGCATAGCGGCGGTCGCGCGCGGCGTCGGCAATGTTGGAACAGAAGCGCTGGATCTCGCTTTCGTCCGGCGCCTTCTCGCGCGTGAGCTGGGCCGGCTGAGCCGGCGCCTGTCCGCCGGGCAGCACCTGGCGCACTTCTTCCGCGCGGGTACCGCCCGCCAGCGTAAGGATTGCGGCAGCGGCGAGGAGGCCCATTCCAGGATGAAGTCTCCGGCCAGGATGAAGTCTCGGGCGACGATGCGGTCTTGAGAAGATCAGCTCGATCATCGGCGCGCCTATTGGAGAACCAGGTCGGCCTGCAGGGCGCCGGCCGACTTGATACCTTGCAGGATGGCGATGATGCCGTCGGGCTTCACGCCCAGATGGTTGAGGCCGGAAACGAGCGTTTCGAGATCGGGGCCGTCGAGGACGGCAACGCGCGCGTCGGGGCGTGTAGCCTCGATGGCGGTGAAGGGTTCGACCGCGGTCTCGCCCTTGGAGAAGGGCTCCGGCTGGACCACCTTCGGCGCCTCGGTGATGCGCACCGTGAGCGTGCCGTGGCTGATCGCCACGCGCGATATCTTGACGTTGTTGCCGATGACGATGGTGCCGGTGCGCTCGTCGATGACGACACGGGCAGGGGCATCCGACTCGACGACCAGGTTCTCGATCTCGGCATAAAAGCGCGCGGCGGAGACGTTCTTCGGCCGCCTGATCTGCACGGTGCGGGCGTCGCGCTCGGCGGCGACGCGCATGCGGAAGCGCTGCGAGGTGTAGTCGTTGATGGCGTCGGCGATGCGAATGGCGGTCGAGAAATCCGGATTGCGCAATTGCAGCGTGAGCACGCCCTGGTCGTCGAACTCGGCAGGCACCGCGCGCTCGACTATGGCGCCGTTCGGTACGCGACCCGCTGTGGGCACGCCTTGCGTCAACTGCTCGGCCTGACCCTTGGCGACGAAGCCGCCCACGATCACCGAGCCTTGTCCTACGGCATAGATTTCGCCGTCGGCGGCCTTCAGCGGTGTCATCACCAGCGTGCCGCCGGCGAGCGAGGTGGCGTCACCCATCGATGAGACGTCGATGTCGATGCGGGCACCCGACTGGACGAAGGGCGGCATGTTGGCGGTGACGATGACGGCGGCGACGTTCTTGGCACGCGCGCTGCCGCCTTCGGTGGCGATGCCGAGATTTTCCAACATGGCGCGGATCGACTGTTCTGTGAACGGCGAGTTGCGCAGGCTGTCGCCGGTTCCGGCCAGGCCGATGACCAGGCCGTAGCCGACGAGCTGGTTGTCGCGCGCGCTCTGCAGCTGGGCTATGTCCTTGATGCGGGCCGCGACCTGGCCGGGCGGCAATGTGCTCGGCCCCGTCGAGACGCGGAACATGCGCGTGGTGGTGGCCGGATCGTATTCGGGATCGTCGTAGACGCCGCCATTTTTCTGCGCAAGTTCGCGCTTGGCCTTTGGCGTCAGCCCGTCGGCCAGGGCAGGCTGAAGGCCGATGGCCGCGCTCAGCAAAAGGGCGAAAGCGCGCATCACGATGCGCCGACCTTGATGGTGCCGTCGGCCATGACGATGCCGGAAATGATCTTGCCGCTGTCGATGTTGCGGACCTTGATGAGATCGCCGGCGGCGCCTGGCTGCAGGGTGACGCAGGCGGCCGAAATGGTCAGCGCGCCGGCGGTAAAATAGACCTGCACGGAGGCGCCCTGTTCGACCAGCCAGGCATCGCGAATGGCGGCTATCGGGATGTAGCGGCCGGGCAGCAGCGTGCGCTTGGCGACCTTGCCCTCCAGTTCCTCCGAGTGCGTCGCCATGCCGTCGGGCTTGTGCTTGCCCGGCACCAGCGTCACCTGCTTCAGTGCCGCAAGCTCGATGGTTTCGCCGGGGTAGATGACGCGGTTGGGGATCAGTACGGCCTCGCCGACCGCCTGACCGGCGGCGATCTGATTGGCCGACTGCATCTGACTGGCCGATTCCTGCGCAAGCGCCGGCGTGCCGCCGGCCACCAGCGCGATGGCCAGCACGCCGCGGCGGAATGCGGGCCAGCGGATCGGCATCGCCATCATCGTTACCTGATGTTCTTGGAGACCACCGAGGCCATGTCGTCGGCGGCCTGGATGACCTTGGAGTTCATTTCATAGGCGCGCTGCGCCGAAATCAGCTCGGTGATTTCCTTGACCGGATCGACGTTGGAGGACTCCAGATAACCTTGCTCGATCGTGGCGAAGCCGGGATCGCCGGGAACGCCGACATTGGCCGGACCGGAAGCGGCCGTTTCCTGGAACAGGTTGTCGCCGAGCGGCGCCAGGCCCGCCTCATTGGCGAAGTTCGCGATCTGGAGCTGGCCGAGAAGCTGGAGGTTGGTCTGGCCGTCGATGCGGGCAAAGACCTGGCCGGTCTTGTTGACGATCACCTCGACCGCGTCGGTCGGCACGGTGATCGCCGGGATGACGCTGGCGCCGTCGACGGTGACGAGCTGCCCGGTGGCGTTGGTGTTGAAGGCGCCGGCGCGGGAGTAGAGCGTGCCGCCGTCGGCGCCCTCGATCTGGAACCAGCCCCTGCCGGTCAGCGCCAGATCGAAGCTGTTGCCGGTGCTGGTCAGCTCGCCCTGCGTGTGGACGTTGCGCACGGCGGTCGTCTTGACGCCAAGGCCGATCGAGACGCCCTCGGGCACCAGCGAGGTGTTGGAGCGATTGGGCACACCCTGCGTGCGGTCGACCTGGTAGAGCAGGTCCGAGAATTCGGCGCGCGCCCGCTTGTAGCCGGTGGTGTTGATGTTGGCGATGTTGTTGGCGATGACTTCCAGATTGGTCTGCTGGGCGTTCATGCCGGTCGCGGCGATGGCAAGGGCTTTCATGACGCGGTCCTAGATATTCATGCGGCTGATTTCGAGATAGGCCGAGACGACTTTGTCGCGGATGGCGATGGTCGTCTGCAGGGCCTGCTGGGCGCTCAGCACCGCATCGACCACCTGGCGGGTGTCGGCATCGCCCTTGAGCGCCTGGATCGACATCTGCTCGGCATTCTGCAGCGTGTTGACGGTCTTCGTCGCGGCGTGGCTGAGGACTTCGGCGAAGCTGCTGCCGACGCTCTCGTTCGCCTGTGTCCCGACACCGCCCTGAAGCAGGCCGGGCGAAGCGGCCTCCGCGCCGTCGATTGCCGGCTTGAACTGGAGTGCCCCGATACCGCCGATCATTACTGGTTCCTCATCAGGTCGATGGTCATGGAAATCAGATCGCGAGCCTGCTTGATGACCTGCAGGTTGGCCTCATAGGAGCGGTTCGCCTCGCTCATGTCCGCCATTTCGACCAGCACGTTGACGTTGGGCATCTTCACGTAGCCCTTTTCGTCGGCGGCTTCGTTGCCGGGCTGGAACTCGATCGGGAAGTCCGACGGGTCGCGCGCGATCGAGCTCACCTCGACCAGCGAGCCGCCGCTGGCGCGGTCGAGTTCGGACTGGAAAGTGATCGTCTTGCGCCGATAGGGATCGGCGCCCGGCGTGTTGCCCGTCGACTGCGCGTTGGCGAGGTTCTCCGACACCACGCGCAGGCGCTCCGACTGGGCGCCAAGGCCGGATGCCGCGACTTTGAGGGCTGCGGTCAGCGCATCCATGGTCAGCTCTTCACCACCATCGTCATCATCGAATGGAAGGCTTTGACGATCGCCGTGTTGAGCTCGAAGGAGCGGCGCACTTCGCCGGCCTTCATCAACTCGTCCTCGACCACCACCGTGTTCTTCGACGGCATGATCGAGCCGGTGGGTTCCTCCGGCTTGACGTTGAAGCCCGCATTGGTCGTCGCGGCGCCGAGATGACCGGCCTGGGTAGCGGCCAGCGTCACCGCAGTGCGGTCGAGAACCTTTTCGAACGGCTCGACATCGTTTGCCGTGTAGCCCGGCGTGTTGGCATTGGCGATGTTGGAAGCGATCGCCGACTGGCGCACGGCCAGCCATTGCGACTGCCGGGTGGCGAGGTCAAAGAGGTTGACGGGTTCCATGGGACTCTCCGGGCGAGTACGCACAAGACTAGGCCGCCAGTCTTGCGCGGACCTTGCGCGGGACGAGCTGGCGGCCCGTCACCTGGAAAGCTGGATCACCTTGTCGGCGTCGGTGACGATCACCCATTTGCCGCCGCGCTGCTCGATCGAGGCGACGCGGCTGGAATCGGGCAGGACAGAGCCGCGCTGGACGATCCACAGGCCGGTATCGTCCTCGATCATGGCGCGGCCGTTGGCGACATGCACCATCTTGAATCCCGCCGCCGCGGCCGGGAAGGGCTGGTCGCCGGGCACCGGGGCGGGTTCGTCCTGCACCGTTCCGGTGGCGAGCAGGTCGATATCGGCGTTGGGAACGTCCTTGGCCGTCAGCGGTGCGCTGGGTTCGGCCGCGATGCCGCCGCCCTCGCGACCGGAATTGCTGCCGCTGCCGCCAAACTTGATGGCCTGCACGCCGAACTGCTCCTGGTTGAAGAAGATGTACCACGGAAACAGCGCGCAGATCAGGCCGAGCGTGATGCCGAGCGCGGCGACGACGAAGTCGCTGCGCCGGTCCGCTTTCCTGTCGGCCAGGCGCGGGAACTGGGCCGGCGGCGGCTTCGGCCATTCCACCTTGGGGAACAGGCCGTTGATAGCCAAGTCGCGGCTGGCTTCGACCTCCTCGGCGGCCTTGGCCTCGGCGATCATCTCGCGCAGCAGGCGCTCGGTCTGCTGCAGCTCAGTCTCCTTGATCGCCATTAGGCTTCCCCTTGAGATGGCGGGCGAGGTCGGCGAACGGGTCGGCCGATGCGCGATCCCTCGGCGATTGGTTGAGCGCCTCGTAGATCAGCGGCACTTGGCGCACGGCGATGTCGAGCTCGGCGTCGGCGCCGCCCTGATAGGCGCCGAGCAGGCGGATATCGCGCGTGTCCTCGAAGCGCGCGATCATCGACTTCAGCCTGGTCACCAGCAGGCGCTGCTCCGCGCTCCAGGCCTTGTCGGCGAGACGCGAGATCGACGACAGCGGATTGACCGGCGGGTAGCGCCCCTGCTCGGCGATCGCACGGTCGAGCACGACATGGCCGTCGAGGATGCCGCGCACCGAATCGGCCACGGGATCGTTGTGGTCGTCGCCGTCGACCAGCACCGAGATGATGGCGGTGATCGAGCCCTTGCCCTCGGCACCTGGGCCAGCGCGCTCGAGCAGCTTGGGCAAATCGGTGAAGACCGAGGCCGGGTAGCCGCGCGCTACCGGCGGCTCGCCGGTTCCGGTCGCCACCTCGCGCAGCGCGTGGGCAAAGCGGGTGATCGAATCCAGCACCAGCAGAACGCGATGGCCCTGGTCGCGGAAATGCTCGGCCACGCACATGGCGGTGTCGGGCGCGCGCCGGCGCATCATGGCGCTCTCGTCGCTGGTGGCGACGACGGCAACGGTCTTTGCCATGCTGTCGGCGCCGATCGTGTCCTCCAGGAATTCGCGCACCTCGCGGCCGCGCTCGCCGATCAGCGCAACGACGACGGTGTCGAAAGCGTCGGCGCCGGCGAGCATGGCTAGCAGCGTCGACTTGCCGACGCCGGAACCGGCGAAGATGCCGAGCCGCTGACCGAAGCAGAGCGGGGTGAAGATATCGATCACCCGCACGCCGGTGAGAAAGCCCGTGCCGACGCGCTGGCGGGCCATGGCGCCGGGCGTCTGTGTGTCGGTGCAATCGGCGGCATTGGGCCTGATCAGCGGCGGACCGCCGTCGATGACGCGGGTCAGCGCGTCGATGGCGCGCCCGCGCCAGGAAAGATGCGGCGTGACGGCAAGCGGGCCGCGCCGGAACACGGCATCGCCGATGCCGGCATCGGCATTGCGCTCGAACGGCGCCACGACGACCTCGTCGCGGCCTATTCTGACGATCTCGCCGCGGCGCGTGCCGGCCTTGCCGCGCTGCTCGACGATGTCGCCGAGTCTTGCGATGTCGGAGAGGCCGCGCACCTTGTAATGGGTGGGCGAAATCTCGACGACGCGGCCGCCGCGGCTGAGCAATGTCTGCGGATTGTCGAACCGCCGCCAGACGCGTTCGAGCGCCGACAGCCGATCGGTCTGACCGGCCTCAGCAAACCTCTCTGGCGCGCGGAGCAGGGACGAGCCGGTCGCCATCTCGCTACTTCGAGCCGAGTGTCTTGATCGCGTCGTCGGTGGAGGAAGCGCTCTGCCGGATCAGCGCCGCGGTGTTCTCGAAGGCGCGCTGCACCTGGATAAGCCGGGTCATCTCCAGCACCGGATTGACGTTGGATTCTTCCAGGAAGCCTTGCGCGACGCCGACATCGGAACGATCCGTGACGGGTTCGGGGGCACGCGCGGGCACGATGCCCGAATTGCCGTAACGGACAAAATTGTCGCCGGGATCGAACTGATAGACACCGATGGCGCCGACAAGCTGGTCGTTCTGCCTGAGCGAACCGTCGGCGCCGGCCTTTGGAGGGCCGTTGCGCGGGTCGAGCTGGATCGGCGCGCCGCCGCCGTCCAGCACCGGATAGCCTTCGATCGACATCAGCTCGCCGTTCTCGTTCATGGAGAAGCGGCCGTCGCGGGTCATCACCGTTCCGGCCGGCGTCTCGATGGCGAACCATGCGTCGCCCTGGATGGCGAAGTCGAAAGGATTGCCGGTTTCGGTCAGCGAGCCGTGCGCGGTGGAAAGATAGGTCTTGCCCGAGGAGGCGAAGGAGACCGACTTCGGCCCGGTGCCGGAGACGACGTCCTCGAATTTCACGCCGGTGGCGCGAAAGCCGATGGTCGAGGCGTTGGCGACATTGTCGGCGATGGTGTCCAGACGGCGCTCGAGCGCGATCTGAGAGGAGAGGGCGACATAGAGACTGTCCTGCATGGTGTTTCAGAACTTCAGCTTCTGCATGGCCATCATCAGGTCGGTGGAGATGCCCACCGTGAGCGGCTGCGCGAAGAGCACGCTGACCGATGTCACGGCCGTCGAGGTCGGGTGGTTGATCTCATACAGGCTGGTGAAGCGGGTCAGGAACTTGCCGAGCTTCTCGGGATCGGTGAAATCCGAGATGTCGAGCTTCTGTTCGAACAGCTGCGCCTGCTTGTCGATGTCGGCCGTGGCAAAGGAATCGGGCAGGCCGAGCGCGGTGCGCACCACGCTGGCAAGCGCGGTGTCGGCGAGCACGTCGTACCAACTGGTGATGTCCGGGGCCTTGCGCTCGAAATAAAGCGCCAGCCGGACACCTTCATTGGTCTTGCCGGCATCTTCCTCCAGCGTCTGGCGCATGTATTTGTCGACGGTCGGCTGCTGTGCTGGAACATAGGTGGTGGCGTTCTCGCCGTACTGCTCGAAGTTGAAGGCCGAGGCGAGGGCCGCATAGGCCGGATCCGTCTGCTTGTTGGCGACGCTGTCGGGGTCACGCACACCGCCTTGCAGGACCTGCTTGATGAGATCCTTGTCTTCGGTCGCCGAATCGAGGCCGAAGGCCGCCAGCGCGTAGGTGTAGAGCCGGCTGTTGCCCATCAGATCGGCGATGGACTTCACCTTGGTGATGTTGGCGAGATAATAGGTCGTCTCGCCCTTCACATAGTCCGAATTCGGATCGAGGCCGGCGATCTGCGCCTGGATGGCGTAGTTCTTCGTCACCAGCTGCTGCGCCTTGTTGTAGACGGTCGCATCGGCGCCATTGGCGGCGAAATTGAAGGCGGCGACGAACTCGGCGTAGCGCTTGTCTGTCAGCTTGTTGGCGAAACTGTTGGGATCGGAAACGCCTTCCTTCAGCGCCTTGACCATGAAGGCCTTGGCATAGTCCATGTCCTCCAGCCCGTAGGCCTTCATGGCGTATTTGAACAAGCGGTCATTGTTGACGAAATCGTCGATCGATTTCACCTTGGTGATATTGGCCAGATAATATTTGGTATCGCGATCGACCGTGGGCTGTTGCTCGATACGGTCGATCGACTTGTTGATGTCTTTGACGATCAACTGGTAGCTGATGTAGGTATTGAGCAAAGGACACGCCTCCGGCCGAAGCTATCCCGGCACGATAAGCTCACTTCCTTGCGCGAAACTGAATCGCGTCCACGAGCTTCGATTCAAGCCTCACACAAGGCACGAGGACTATCCCTGATCCACGACGTGACATGCGGAAGGACCTGTCGTGGGTATTCTGATCGGACTTGTAGTGACGCTCGGCTGCGTTCTCGGCGGCTTCATGGCCATGGGCGGTCATCTGCATGTGCTGCTGCAGCCATGGGAAGCCGTCGTCATTTGCGGCGCGGCGCTCGGCACCTTCCTCGTCGCCAATCCGATGAAGACGGTCAAGGACACAGGCAAGGGCATTCTCGAAGCCTTCAAGCAGGCCGTGCCGAAGGAACGCGATTATCTCGAGACGCTGGGCGTCCTGCACAGCCTGATGCGCGAGCTGCGCTCGAAGTCGCGCAGCGAGGTCGAGGCGCATATCGACAATCCGGAAGAGTCCGCCATCTTCCAGGCTTTCCCGACCGTGCTCAAGAACCACGAGCTGACGAATTTCATCTGCGACTATTGCCGCATCATCATTATCGGCAACGCGCGCTCGCACGAGATCGAGGCGCTGATGGACGAGGAGATCCAGACGATCCGCACCGACAAGCTGAAGGCCTATCACGCGATGGTCGCGGTCGGCGACGGCCTGCCGGCGCTCGGCATCGTCGCCGCAGTGCTCGGCGTGGTGAAGGCGATGGGCGCGCTCGACCAGTCGCCTGAAATCCTCGGCGGCCTGATCGGCGCGGCGCTCGTCGGAACCTTCCTCGGCATCTTCCTCTCCTATGCAGTGGTCGGTCCGGTCGCCACCAAGATCAAGACGGTGCGCGAGAAGAAGAATCGCCTCTACATCATCGTCAAGCAGACGCTGCTCGCCTATATGAACGGCGCCTTGCCGCAGGTCGCCATCGAGTTCGGCCGCAAGACCATCTCGTCCTATGAGCGCCCGACGATCGATGCCGTCGAGCAGAGCACGATGAACACGGGCAGCGCCGAGAAGAAGGCGGCCTGAGCATGCAGAATTTCAGCCAGGGCCGCCTGCCGTCATGACCAGTCCGGGCAGTCCGTCGCAAACCCGGGCCTTGATCATCGAGCGTCTCGTCGGCGACAGCGGCGAGGCCGCGCAGGTGATCGGTGTCGGCCGCGGCATGGCCGAACGCTCGCTGCCGCTGCTGCAGAAGGCCCTTTCCGGCGACCTCGGCGCGCCAGTTACGGTCGACCTGCAAGCGGTGGAAGTGGGTCGGGTGCCCGATGCGCGCATACGCGCCGGCGAAACCTTCGCGATGACCATCGTCTCCTCGCCGACCTCGGCCGACGCCATGACGCTGGTCATGGACGCGCCGGCGATCGCCGTCATGGTCAGCGCCCTGTTCGGCGGCGACCCGGACCAGCCGGTGGCGCCGATCGAGCGCGACCTGTCGCAGATCGAGACCGACGTCGCGACCAGCGTCTTCCAGGAGGTCGCGGTGGCGCTGAACGGATCGGACAGGCGCTCTCTAAACTTGCGCCTGCCGGTCCCCCGGGCGATGTCCGGCAACGAGGCAAGACGGCGTGTGCTGCGCGATGGCGCGGCGGTTCGCATCGTCTACGGCATCTCGACGCCGACCGACACCGGCACCGTGACGGTCATGATCCCGCAGCGCCTCCTTCTGGCGGCGCGCGGCGCCACCGCCAATACGGACGAGGACGGAACGACGGAGTTCGACTGGCGGGCGCGCTTCTCGGAAGAGGTTATGCGTTCGGCCGTGCGGCTCGAAGCCACCATGCCGTTGGCCCGGCTGACGCTCGGCGAACTCGCCGCCTTCCAGCCCGGCCAGGTGATCGAGTTCGAGGAGAACGCGCAGATCCAGGCCAAGCTCAGCGCGCGCGACAAGACGCTGTTTGTCTGCGAGTTCGGCAAGCTCGGGCAGAATTACACGGTCCGCATCCGGCATCCCCACGATGCCGGGCAGGATTTCATCGACGGGCTCATGCCGGGCTAAGGCCGGGCTTGGGATTATTGGAGACGAGGCATGGCAAAGACCAAGGTGGAAGCTGAACCAGAAGCCGACCAGCCGGACGAGCAGCTCGACCGCGCCATCGAGGAATTGCGTGGCGTGCTCCGGGAAGAGGAGAAGCGTCCGGACGCCGCTCTCCAGGCCGGCGCCAATTCCTCGATCATCATGACGATCCCGGTCGACGTGCAGATCATTCTCGGCAGCACCGAAATGCCGGTGTCGGAGCTGATGGCGCTGCAGAAAGGCTCGACGGTGGCGCTCAACCGTCGCATCGGCGAGCCGGTCGACGTGGTGGTCAATGGCCGCAGAATCGCGCGCGGCGAAATTACCGTGCTGGAAAACGACCCGTCGCGCTTTGGCATCAGACTTACCGAGATCATAGCCGCGACGCAGAGCGCTTGAGGATGGACAGCGAGAGCATTCATCGGCAACGGAGCCAGGCACAATGACGTCGTTGACGCTGACGCGCCCGCAAAAGGCCGCCGCCATACTGGTGGCGATGGGCAAGCCTTCGGCCAGCCGGCTGCTCAAATTCTTCAAGCAGGAGGAGCTGAAGGCGCTGATCGAGGGCGCCCGGCTGCTGCGCACCATTCCGCAGAGCGACCTAGAGCGCATCGTCGCAGAGTTCGAGGCCGAGTTCACCGAGGGCGCCGGCCTGCTCGACTCCGCTGACAGGATGGACACGATCCTCAACGAGTCGCTCTCCCCCGAGGAAATGAGCGCCATCATGGGCGACAAGAAATTCGAGCCGACGCCGGAAGGGCCGCCGCCGATCTGGCCGGATCTCGAAAAGCTCGAGCCCGCGCGCCTCGGCACCTTCCTCACCGGCGAGCATCCGCAGACGTCCGCCATGGTGCTGTCGAAGCTTGCGCCGCAGACCGCGGCCAATGTGCTGCTGACGATGGAAAAGCCGATACGCAGCCAGATCATCAAGCGCATGGTGACGATGGCCAACATTCCCGACGCGGCAACCAGGATCGTCGAGAACCAGCTGCGCGTCAGCGTGCTTTCGCAAAAGGCGAGCAGGGACACGTCGGTCGGCCAGGAGCGCGTCGCCAGCGTGCTCAACGAAATGGCCAAGCCAGAGCTCGACGAGCTGATGCTGGATCTGGAAGAGGCCGGCACGCCCGACCTCGCCGGCGTCAAGTCGCGGCTGTTCGCCTTCGACGACCTGCCGCTGCTCACCCAGAAGGCGCGCGTGCTTCTGTTCGACGGGCTCTCGACCGAGCTGGTCACGCTCGCGCTGCGCGGCGCGTCGGCGGAGCTTACCGAATCCGTGTTGTCGGCGATCGGCGCGCGCTCGCG
This sequence comes from Mesorhizobium sp. WSM4884, assembly GCF_029625675.1. Taxonomy (NCBI): domain Bacteria; kingdom Pseudomonadati; phylum Pseudomonadota; class Alphaproteobacteria; order Hyphomicrobiales; family Phyllobacteriaceae; genus Mesorhizobium; species Mesorhizobium sp. WSM4884. The sequence continues at coordinate 148,707 of NZ_JARTVO010000005.1, read as the reverse complement.
CCGCATGATCGAATCCGAGCTCGGACAGGGATCGGAAGGCATCGCGCTCACCGACATCATGGGCGCGCGCAAGACGATCGCAGTGGCGACGATCCGGCTGTCGCGGCAGGGAGCGTTCGAACTACCTGCCACGCAGACCGCCGCCGAAGCCGCCTGACGATAACAATCCGGTCAGGGCACCATGGCTGAAGCGGTCGACAAGGATTCCAAAACCGAGGAAGCCACAGAAAAGAAGATCCGCGACACGATCGAGCAAGGCAAGCTGCCCCACTCGCGCGAGACGGCGATCTTTGCTTCCTTTCTTGCGATACTGGTGTTCACCGTGTTCTACGCCAAGGACGCCATCGTAAACCTCGGCATGTTCCTCGCGATGTTCCTGGAAAAGCCGGAGGCGTGGCCGATGGATACCGAGACCGATGTCATCACGCTCTACCGACAGGTCCTGGTCGAGATCGGCCGCGCCGTCGTCAGCCTGCTGGTGCTCCTGGTGGTCGCCGGCGTCGGCGCTTCGGTGTTCCAGAACATACCGCAATTCGTCGGCGAGCGGATCAGGCCGCAACTGTCGCGCATTTCGATCGCCAAGGGCTGGAGCCGCCTGTTCGGCGCGCAGGGCTTCGTCGAATTCGCCAAGTCGCTGGCCAAGCTCGCCTTCGCCATCGCCGTGCTCACCTTCACGCTGTCGGAGGATCACCGCAGGCTGCTCGCCGGCATGATCACCAACCCGGTGTCGTTCGGCATGGTCATCCGCGGCATCTTCGTCGACATACTGGTGGCGATCGTCTTCGTCATGGGACTGATCGCGGTCGCCGACATCGTCTGGTCGCGCTTTCATTGGCGGCGCGATCTGCGCATGACCAAGCAGGAAGTGAAGGACGAGCTGAAGCAGTCGGAGGGCGATCCGATCGTGAAGTCGCGCCTGCGCTCGCTGGCGCGCGACCGGGCGCGGCGGCGCATGATGACGGCGGTGCCGCGCGCGACGCTCGTCATCGCCAATCCGACGCACTATTCCATCGCGCTGAAATATGTCCGCGAGGAGGATTCCGCCCCGGTCGTGCTCGCCAAGGGTCAGGATCTGGTGGCGCTGAAGATTCGCGAGATCGCCAGGGAACACAACATCCCGATCTTCGAGGACGTTGCGCTTGCCCGCTCCATGTACAAGCAAGTTTCGGTTGATAGCGTGATCCCATCGCAATTCTACCAGGCCGTCGCCGAGCTGGTGCGGATCGTCTACTCGAAGAAGGCCGAGCGAAAAGCAACCCAATGAACGGACGCTGCCTGTAATCCATGAACCGGCAACCACACGCCAATTCACGCGAGCAGATCGTCGCCAGCGCCATCCAGGACGTGGTCGGCGAGTTGCGTCTGATCGAGGTCGCCGACTACATCGCCTTCATCCGGCTGGAGCATTTCGCCTGCCTGTCGGACCTGGTGGACTCGGCCGCTGAGCTCTACTTCCAGGCGGGCACGCTGCGGCTTGGCCATGGCGGCGAAGCGCATGTCGACTGGAGCGGCAGCCCGCGTATCGTGCTGGATCTCGAGCTCCGGCCACGCGGCGTCACCGTCTATTTCCAGCTGACGCTGACCGGGCACGGGGCGTCCGTGGTCGTCAACTACGTGTCCTTCGAGAAGCCGGGCGAGACGCCGGAGCACAACACCGCCCTGCTCGAGGACGCGATCGACCAGGCGCGCATCCGCCGGACCGAGCCGCTCGCTTATCCTTGAGAATAGATCGAAGAGCGTGGACGCCTGGCCCCGGCGGGCTACTCGATCAGGCCGAGACGCAGCGCCTTGGCGACCGCCTGGTTGCGGTTGACCGCATTGAGCTTCTGCGTCGATTGGGTGAGATACTGGTTGGCCGTGTGCACCGACAGTTTCAGGAGTTTCGCGATCTCTTCGCTGGTGTTGCCATTGGCGGTCAGCTTCAGGCATTCGAGCTCGCGCTTGGAGATCGCGCGGGTCCTGCCGGTCTCGCCCGGACGAATGCGGGCGACCGCCGCGAACAGCGCAAAGCAGCGCGCGTGGATTTCACAAAGCGTATCGTCCGACAGCGCGATATCCGGACCCAGGAAGACCACCAGCCCGCATTGGCCGCGATCGGCATGCACCGGAAAGGCGATGCCGTTGGTGCCGGGCGCGAGCGGCGCGGCCGGCTCGGCCCATGCCAGGCTCTCCAGCGTCTGCCGCGAGCCGGCGATGTCGTCATCGGTCCACCAGCGCGGCGTCGTCGAGATGCGACTGTGGCGCACCATCTCCTCGCCGCTGGCGCCCGAGATGAATTTGGTCGCGACGGAGGTCGACGGATAGTCGGAATCGAAGCAGGCGACCAGGCGCGCGCGCTCCAGCGAGGGGCTGACCAAGAACAGCCCGAAGCCGGAAGCGTTGATGTCGACGGCGATCCAGCGGCAGCGCCGCACGGCGTCCGGAATGGTCGCCGCGTGATGCGTCTCCGATCCGAGCGAGAAGGCGCCGAACGGATTGCGCTGATCGTTGAAAAGGGCCGCAGCGGCCTCTCTGGCTTGTGCGTGTTTCAAATGATGCCGCTCCTGATCGCGGTCGCAATCGCCATCGCGCGGTTGCTGGCCGCGAACTTCTGGATGGCATGCGTGATGTAGCTGTTGACGGTGTTCGACGAGACGCCAAGGATCAGGGCCACCTCGTCGGTGGTCTTGCCTTCCGACACCCAGAACAGGCATTCGCGCTCACGATCCGAGAGCGGATCCTGCATCGATGCCGCAGCGATCAATTGCGGGATGCCGGACAGCGCGTAGCAGCATTTGAGCTGCGCCTTCATCAGGGCGGTCAAGTCGATCTTGCCGGGCTCGGCGGCGGAAAACAGCACGAACAGGCGCTGACGGCCGACATTCAACCTCAGCGAGTAGATTTCGGCATGACCGAGCACATCGAGCAGCTTGGCTTCCTCGCCGGTCAGCAGCGCGCCGGCATCGGGCGCGTGGGCGGCGACCAATGGCCTGGGGCGCACGCCCGGTGGCGCCGTCAGCGGTCCCAGCGCAAGATTGGCGATCAGCCTCTTGCCGATCAACTCGATGGCGTCGAAGATCCAGTTCGACGATACGATGCGCGCGTCGTTGCGGTCCTGGTCGTGCACGATGGCGACCAGCATGTAGCTGTCGGCGCCGATGTCGGCGGCAAGCTGCATGAAGAAGCTGGTGAGATCGCCGCGGGACGCCGGGCGCGAGCCTGATGCGTCGGATTGAAGAAGCGCGGCGGGATTGCTCATCTTGATATTCTGGCCGGAATCGATCCCTCTGCCCGGTGCTGGCAAAGCCAACGGCCGGACCCGAAACGCGTCACGTTTACGAAGACACACTCGATGGCGCGCACAGCACCCAATCGAGCCGAATCCTTTCAGGGAACGCGCAGCCATCCGCGTCAGGTACCGGCCGGATGCCGGAACTCGAGACTTTGGGTGATCGCCGCGCCCCCCGTGGACCGGCTGATTCGGGTCTAATCTACCCGCAGATGAATCCGACATCAAACGCGATTTGACAAAATCGAATCTGGTGGACTCGTGTTGCGACTCAGTGGCCGCTCTTCGCGTTACTTTGTGAGTTGAATTGAGCCGATGATTTCCCGGTAAGGTCGCAAAAATACGCCCCCGGTCGCCTCCGGGGGGTACGTCCGTTCGGCTGGATGCGGCTCAGCGACCCTCGAAGCCGGTCAGCACGCCCACGGCATTGATGCCGATCTCTTCCACCGCGTAGCCGCCTTCCATGACGAACAGCGTCGGCAGGCCGAGCTTGGCGATGCGGCGGCCGATCTTGGGGTAATCGACGCTCTTCAGCTTGAACTGGCTGATCGGGTCCTTCTCGAAGGTGTCGACGCCGAGCGACACCACGACGACGTCCGGGGCATAGGCGGCAAGCCTGGCGCAGGCGTCTGCCAGTGAGGCGCTCCAGCCGTTCCAGTCGGTGCCGAAGGGCATCGGATAGTTGACGTTGAAACCTTCGCCCTCGCCCTCGCCGCGCTCGTCGGCATGGCCGAGGAAGAAGGGGTATTCGACCATCGGGTCGCCATGGAGGTTGAGCACCTGGACGTCGCCGCGCCGATAGAAGATCTCCTGCGTGCCGTTGCCGTGATGGTAGTCGACATCGAGGATGGAGACACGGCTTGCGCCCTGGTCGCGGAACCATTGCGCGACGACGGCGGCGTTGTTGATGAAGCAGTAGCCGCCCATGAAGGCGGCGCCGGCGTGGTGGCCGGGCGGACGGCAGAGCGCGAAGGCCGTCCGCTCGCCGCCCTTGACCAGTGCCGCCGCCGTCAGCGCGACGTCGTAGGACGACTTTATCGCCGCCCAGGTGCCTTCTACGAAGGTGGCGCCGGCATCGAAGGAATAGTAGCCGAGCAGGGCGTCGATGCGCTTAGGCGGCACGTCGCCGCGCAAGCCGCGCGTCGGCCAGGTGAAGCCCATGGCCGAGCCGGTGAAACCGGCGGCGACCCATTCCGGCCACACGGTAGGCAGGAAATCGATGTATCGCGCGTCATGGACCCGCTTGGCTGCGGCGAGGTCGTGCTCGACCGGCCCGATGATCGGCCCAAGCTTCTCGCTTTCCACCCGCGCCTTGATGAATTCGGCCCGCGACGGCTTCTCGAAACCCGGCACGATGGCCGAGGTGACCAGTTCCATCTGGTCAGCGTGACCGGCATGAAGCGGCGAATAGACAGTCTTCATAGGAATTCCCCTGGAGCGCGAAATCAGTTGGACGTGTGAAAATCAGTCGAGATTGAGATAGGGGGTCACGAGAGCCAGCCACATGGCTTCCACATCGTCCTCGATGAGGTCGAATGTCTTGCGATCTCTCTTCAGTCCGACAAGCCTGCAGGCGTGCCCGACCTCCATCATCACAAGGCCTAACCGTTTGGCGGTCTTTTCTTCAAGGGCCGGGTTCACATGCTGCAACCAGGCTGCGTAGAGCGCGATGATCTCTTTGTCATATTCGTCCTGGATCGGCCTGAGGTCGGCGTTGCCGGATATGGCCTCGATCACCGGCATCAGCGTGACGTTGTCCAGATACAGCCTCGACGTGTCGATGAAGAGCTTGCGCACTTCGCGCCGAAACTCGTCACGGTTAGTTGGCCGGGGGACGTTGATGCGCTTCCGGATGACCTCAGGAAAAGACGACAGCCAGCGCCGGGCCAAGTCCAGAAGAATGGCTTCCTTGTTGGGAAAGTATTGATAGACCGAACCGACCGACAGCCCCGCGCGCTGCGCGATGGCAAGCGTCGTCGGTGTCCTGGTTCCCTGTTCCCGCGTCAGGATCAGCGCCGCGTCGAGAATCCTGTCGACCACCTTGCTCGACCGTTGCTGCCGCGGCTGCTTGCGCGGTTCGAGCGCTATCCTGGTCTTGCGGTCGAGACTGCGCTTCACTTTTCGGTGCCCTTGTTCCCCGCCAGGCCTCAACACAGACGTGGGGTGCTGTCCACTATACATTCCAAATTCCGGCTGTTGACAAACGCGAATAAACAGTCGCATTCTTTATCCACGCTGTCTTCCACGATAACAAGGGGAATTTCGAAGACGGCGCATCGGCATCGACTTTTGTCCCACGGCGCCGCCCTTGGTGGAGCGGCAGCCCGCTGGACTTGGCGCTGTCGATCCCCCAGCAAAGTGTGGAGTCGCGATGTCGGTTGCAGATGGTGGCGCGGATCTGGTGGTCGTCAACGGCCGAGTGCTGACCATGGACGATGACAATCCCGCCGCCGAGGCTGTTGCCGTCAAGGACGGCGCCATCATTGCCATCGGCAGCCGCGCCTCCATCGAGGAACTCAAGCGATCCGCCACCAAGGTCATCGATGCCCAGGGCGGCTCCGTCCTGCCGGGCTTCATCGAAGCGCACATGCACCTGTTCGGCGGCGCGGCCGAGCTCGACAATCTGCACCTGGCGGGTGTCCATGGATTCGACGCGCTGCGCGACGCGATCCAGGGTTTCGCAGCGAAACGTCCAAACGCCAGGCTGTTGATCGGCGCCGGCGTCCATTACGCGATCCTGCCCGAGCCGGTGACACGCCATCATCTCGACCGCATCATTTCCGACCGCCCCTTCGCGATGTCGGCTTCCGATCACCACACGATGTGGGCCAATACCAAGGCGCTCGAAGAGGCCGGCCTGCTCAACGGCAAGCAGGTGGGGCCCGGCAACGAGGTCGTCATGGGCGCGGACGGGCTTGCCGCCGGCGAGCTGCGCGAGGGCGAAGCATTCGGACCGATCCTCGAGCATTTCGGGGCAAACCGCACACGGCTCGGCCTGACCGGCGGGGAGCCGGACCCCTATCCGTCGGCCGACGAACTGGCCGCCGACCGCGACCTCATGCATCGCGGGCTCGAGTGGTGCGCCAGGCACGGGATCACTTCGATCCAGAACATGGACGGCAATCTCTACCAGCTCGAGCTGCTGGCCGGGCTGCAGGAAGAGGGCCGGTTGCTTTGCCGCACGAAAATCCCGTTCCACTTCAAGAATTTCATGCCGCTGGACATGCTCGAAAAAGCCTCGCGCATGGCGTCGGCCTACAATTCCGAATGGCTGTCGTCCGGTATGGTCAAGGTCTTCTATGACGGCGTGCTGGACTCCTGGACCGCGGTGATGGTCGACGATTATGCCGACCGGCCGGGCTGGCGCGGCGAGCCGCTTTTTTCGCCCGGGCATTTCGCCGAGGTGGCTGTGGAGGCCGACAGGCGCGGCCTGCAGATCGCCGTGCACTCGATCGGCGACGGCGCCGTGCGCGCGGTGCTTGACGGCTATCAGGCGGCGCAGAAGAAGAACGGCAGGCGCGACAGCCGGCACCGCATCGAGCATATCGAGGTGATCACGCCGTCGGACGTGCCAAGGTTTGCCGAGCTCGGCGTGCTGGCGTCAATGCAGCCGCCGCATCCTCCTGGTGCGATGAATTTCCCGCTGGAGCCGACGGTCTCGCGCATCGGTCGCTACAAGTGGCCGCTGAGCTATGCCTGGCGCACGTTGAAGAACGCCGGCGCGCGGGTCGTCTTCGCATCCGACTGGCCGGTATCGCCGGTTGACCCGATGCTGGGCATCCAGGCGGCGGTGATGCGCAAACCTTGGGCAGAAGGCCTGCCGGACCAGAGCTTCTCCCTGCATGAATCGATTGCAGGCTACACGGTCGAGGGCGCCTATGCCGAGTTCATGGAACATCGCAAGGGTCGGCTGAAGACCGGATATCTCGCCGACATCGTGGTTTTGTCGGCCGACATCGAGGCGACAGCGCCGGAAGCGCTGCACGCGGTGCAGCCAGTCACCACGATCTGCGGCGGAAAGGTCACTTACCAAGTCTAAGCATGGCCGAACCCGAGGTTGTGGCATGGGAATTGCGTCAAAAAGTCGAGTAGCAGCTCCGCAGTTGCCAAGCCGGCTGGCTTATGGTGACAATCAAACAGGAACACACCTGCCGCCAAGAGTAGGCTCTCTCAATGGGGTAATCGTGCCGGAACAGCCGGGTAAGAACGCGATCGAAGTTCGCGGTGTACGCAAAGTATTTGGAACCGGTGAAAATCAGGTAGCCGCTCTCGACACGGTCTCGGTGTCGATCCGCGAGAACGAGTTTTTCACCCTGCTCGGCCCGTCCGGCTGTGGAAAGACGACGCTGCTGAGACTGATTGCGGGCTTCGATTTTCCAAGCGCCGGCGAAATTCTGCTGCACGGCCAGGACATCGCGCCGCTGCCGCCCTTCAAGCGCCCGGTCAACACGGTCTTCCAGAGCTATGCGCTGTTCCCGCATATGACGGTGGCGCAGAATATCGGCTTCGGGCTGGAGATGCTGGGCAAGCCGAAGGCCGAGATCGAGGCGCGCGTCACCCAGATGCTGAAGCTGGTCAAGATGGAGGCGCTGAAGGCACGCCGCACCAGCCAGATTTCCGGCGGCCAGCAGCAGCGTGTGGCGCTCGCCCGGGCGCTGGCGCCGCAGCCGAAAGTGCTTTTGCTCGACGAGCCACTGTCAGCGCTCGACTACAAGCTGCGCAAGGAAATGCAGATCGAATTGAAGCGCTTGCAGCACGAGACCGGCATCACCTTCATCTTCGTCACGCACGACCAGGAAGAAGCGCTGACCATGTCCGACCGCATCGCGGTGATGTCGGCAGGCAAGATCCTGCAGGTCGGCATGCCTCGCGACATCTACGACCGGCCGGCCGAGCGTTTTGTCGCCGACTTCATCGGCGAGACGAATTTCTTGGCTGGCACGGTGGTGTCGAAGAAGCCCGGCGTGGCGACGGTCAAATTCGCGAATAGTGCCACGATCGCCGCTGGCTATCCGGAAGGCTTCGAGCCGTCTGGCGAAGTCACGCTGGTGGTGCGTCCCGAGCATGCCGACTTGGTAGCCGATCCGGCCAAGGGCACGATCGCCGGCACGCTCTTCAACATCGTCTATTTCGGCACCGACACGCATTATCACGTGAAGCTCGACGGCGGCGAAAACTTCATCGTGCGTCACCAGAACAGCCGTTCGAGCCCGGTCACCTACGAGACCGGCGCGAAAGTCGGCATCCAGTTCGAGGAGGACGCGGCCCGCGTCCTAAAAGACTGATGACGACAGCCACACTCTCCACAACCACACTCTCCAGGGCCGCATTGTTCGAAGCCCAGGCGGTGAAAGCCGGCGCGCGGCGCAATCGGCTGCTGTCCCTGCCGGCGCTGATCATCATCGGCATTTTCGGCGTGCTGCCGCTTCTCATCATCTGCGTCTATTCGTTCCTGGTCGCCGCGCCCTATGGCGGCGTGCAGTGGCAGCTCTCGACGGACGCCTATCTGAACTTCTTGTTCCAGCGCGACATATTCGACGACACGCTGCAGTTCACGCCGGACTTCCTGATCATCTATCTGCGCTCGTTCCTGTTCGCCGTGGTGACGACGGTCATCTGCCTGCTGCTCGGCTTTCCGACGGCTTATTTCATGGCGACGCGGCCGCCGGCGCAGCGCAACTGGTGGGTGCTTCTGATCACCATCCCGTTCTGGTCGAACCTCCTGGTGCGCACGTTGGCGATCATGTTCATCATCCGCGACGAAGGACTGATCAACAACGCACTGCTGGCCTTGGGCGTGATCGATAAGCCGATCACCATGCTCTACACCAATTTCGCCATCCAGCTCGGCCTGCTCTATGCCTTCCTGCCGTTCATGGTGCTGCCGCTCTACTCGAGCCTGGAGAAGCTCGACTTCCGGCTGATCGAGGCGGCCTACGATCTCTACGCGACGCGCCGGCAGGTGCTGTGGCGGGTGATCATCCCGTTGTCCAAGCCCGGCATCATCGCCGGCTGCCTGCTCGTCTTCATTCCCGCCCTCGGCGCCTATGTGACGCCGCTGATCCTGGGCGGCGGCGTGCACCTGATGATCGGCGACCTGATTGCCCAGCAATTCGGATCGGGGCGCAACTGGCCGCTCGGCTGCGCGCAGGCGCTGATCCTGATGGCCGCGGTCCTGGTGGCGCTCTACTTCTACGTCCGCAACACGTCGGGGAAGGTGCAGCATGGCTGAGCCCCGCACCATCGACATCAAGGACCAGCCCGGCTTCCGCTCCATCGCCCTCATCTGTCTGCTGGTGCTTTACGTGCCGGTGCTGATCCTGATGGTCTTCTCGCTGAACAGCGGCTCGCTGGTCACGCATTGGGAAGGCGTCACCCTCGGCTGGTACGGCAGCGCGCTGCTCAACGAGGAATTCCACAGAGCGGCTCGCAATACGCTGATCATCTCGATTACCGCGACGATCGTCTCGACCATCTGCGCGACGCTCGCGGCAATCGGCATGACAAGGGTGAAGCCATGGCGTGGGCTCGCCGCGGCCTTCATGGTGATCAACCTGCCGCTGATGGTGCCGGAAATCATCACTGCGGTGGCGACGCTCTCCTTCTTCGCGTTGATCGCAGGCACGTTCGGGCTGAATTTCGGTATCGGCAATCTGATCCTCGCCCACACCGTGTTCTGCATTCCCTTCGCCTATATGCCGATCCGGGCGCGGTTGGAGGACATGGACCTGACACTGGAATATGCCGCGGCCGACCTCTACGCGACACCTTGGAATGCCTTCAAGCGCATCACGTTGCCGCTCCTGGTTCCCGGTATCATGTCGGGCGCGGCACTCGCCTTCATCGTCTCCTTCGACGATTTCACCATCACGCAACTTGTCGCCGGCCCCGGCCAGACGACGCTACCCCTCTACATCTGGAACCAGATTCGGCGGCCGATGACGCCGGAGATCAACGCCATCTCCACCATCCTGCTTTTGGTGTCGATCCTGTTCGTCTCCGTCTCGTTCCTGATCGCGCGCCGACGTGCAAAATGACCATGAGCTCCAACACAACAATGGGAAGGCAAGGAGAACATAAAATGTCTGGAAAACTGATGGCGGCCGTTTCCGCGGCCGTGCTGCTATGGGCCGTGCCGGCGCTCGCCGACGGCGAACTGCACATCTACAACTGGGGCGACTACACCAACCCGAAGCTGGTCGAGAAGTTCGAGAAGCAGTACAACATCAAGGTGACGTTGGACGACTATGATTCCAACGAAACCATGTTGTCCAAGGTGCGCGCCGGCAATTCCGGCTACGACATCGTGGTGCCGTCCGACTACACCGTGAAGATCATGATCGAAGAGGGCCTGCTGGAAAAGACCGAGCCCAACGCGATGCCGAACGGCAAGAACATCGATCCGCGCTTCGTCGATGTCTATTGGGACAAGGGTCGCCACTACACCGCGCCGTGGCAGTTCGGCACGACGACCTTCTCCGTGAACATGGACAAGTTCAAGGGCGACATCAATACGCTGGCCATCCTGTTCGATCCGCCGAATGAGTTGAAAGGCCAGATCAACGTGCTCGATGATGTCAACAGCGTCATGCACGCGGCCGAGCGCTATGCCGGCGTGCCGCGCTGCGGCGCCGATAAGACCAATCTGAAGAAGGTCAACGACTTACTGATGGCCGCCAAACTGTCATGGAAGACCTTCAGCTACGACACCATCACCAAGATCACCTCCGGCGACGTGATCGTGACCGAACAGTGGAACGGTGCAGCCTACCGCTCGCGCCAGAAGATCCCGGCGATCAAATATGCCTATCCGAAGGAAGGCGTCGAAGGCTGGATGGACAATGTCGCGGTGCTGAAAGGCGCCAAGAATCTCGAGAACGCCAAGCTCTTCCAGGATTTCGTCATGGCGCCTGAGAACGCAGCGCTCATCTCGGAGTTCGCCGGCTATGACAACGGCATCGCCGGCAGCCACAAATTCCTGCCGGCGGAGTTCGCCAACTCGCCGGAGATCAGTCCGCCGGCCGGTTCGCCGACGCCGGAATTCGTGCCGCCATGCCCGCCGGACGTGGTGGAGATCTACAACAAGATCTGGACCAACCTGCGCAAATAGCTCCGGCATGAAGCATGAAGGAGGGGAGGCTCCGGCCTCCCTTTCTTTTGACTGTTTCTGCGCATGTAGTTTCCGCAAAACCGCTGCCCTTTTGAGCGACATGCATCGGGAGGATTTGATGACCTCTTATCGCAACTCCGATCCGCGGCCGCCGATCATGCAGGGCTCGCCGCCGAAGCTGATCCCTCCGAAGCTCGATTGGGACAGAGGCCCTTGGAATCGCTGGGCCTTTCAGAACATCCGCGAGGTCCTGCCGACCGTCGAGGTCTGGCGCGGCCACGGCCACCGCCATCGCCTCGACCGTGCCGAGGTCGATCTCGACGATCTGCCGGTGAAGGACAGCGCAGGTGCTACGACGACGCTCGCCAGCCTGCTCGACGAGACCTATACGGACGGCTTCCTGGTGCTCAAGGACGGCAGGATAGCCTATGAGCGTTACTTCAACGGCATGGACGAGCGCACGCTGCATCTGTCGCAGTCGATGGCGAAGTCGGTCACCGGATCGGTGTTCGGCATCCTGGTCGGGCGCGGCCTGATCGACCCGGCCAAACTGGTGACCGATTATCTTCCGGAGCTCGGCGCGACCGCCTGGGCCGGCGCCACCGTGCAGCAAGTGCTCGACATGACGACAGGCGTTCGTTTCTCCGAGGAGTATAGCGATCGCTATTCCGAGATCGGCCAGGTCGATGTCGCCAGCGGCTGGAAACCGGTGCCGCCGGGCAGCGCCCCCGATTTTCAATGGCCGACGCATATGTTCGAGCTGATCCTGCGGCTGAAGGACAAGGTGCGTGAACATGGCGCGGCCTTCGAATACCGCTCGATCGAAACCGATGTGCTTGCCTTCATCATGGAGCGGGTGACCGGCAAGCGGTTGGCGCAGCTGGTCTCGGAAGAGCTGTGGCAGAAGCTGGGCGCCGACGAGAGCGCCTGCTTCACCGTCGACAGCGCCGGCTATGCGCTGGCCGAGGGCGGCTTCAACGCGACGCTGCGCGACTACGGCCGTTTCGGCCAGCTGATCCTCGACAATGGCGGCGGGGTGATCCCAGCCGACTGGATCGAGACGACGCGCACCGGCAGGCACGGGCCGGATTTCAGCCCCAGCCTGCCGCAAGGCAGCTACCGCAACCAGTTCTGGGTCGAGGATCCGCACTCGCGCTCGCTGATGTGCTGCGGCGTATTCGGGCAGCTGATCCACATCGACTGGGACAAACGGATGGTCGTGGTCAAGCTCTCGACCTATCCGGATTTCACCAACATCGCCTATTCGGTGGCGACGCTGAAGGCCGTGCACGCCATCGCGGCGGCGCTCGCCTGAAAATCTGCGACAAAACACCCGGAGACAATCGTGACCGGCAAGACTGCGTTCGAGACCAAATACGGCTTTGCCCGCAAGGATGTGCGGCTCGACAACTGGCGGCTGAGGCCGTTCAGCCAATGGTCGTTCCAGAACGTCGGCGAGCTTGTCCCGTCGGTGCATGTTGCCGCGGCGCCCGGCGGAGAGGCGCAGGCGAAGCCTCTCGGTGCGCTGCTCGAAGAAAAGGTCTCGCTTGCCGGCGGGCCCGAAACCGTCGAGGCTTTCCTCAAACGCTCCGACACCGACGGGCTGGCGATCATGAAAGGCGGCAAGCTGGTCGGCGACTGGTCGGCACCGCAGATGGCGTTCGGAGCGCGGCACATCATCTTCTCGATCAGCAAGTCGGTGACCGCCATTCTTGCCGGCATTCTGGAAGGCGAGGGGGTATTCGATCCTGAAGCGCCGGTAACGCGGTACATCCCGGAGGCCAAGGGGTCGGCCTATGGCGATGCCAGCGTGCGCAACGTGCTCGACATGACGGTCAGCCTGGATTTCGAGGAGGCCTATCTCGATCCGGAAAGCGCCTTTGCCCGCTACCGTCGCGCGACGCTGTGGAATCCCGGCGGTGGAGCTGAAAGTCTCACGACCTTCCTGTTGACGCTCCAGCGTCTGGCCGAGCCGCATGGCCAGACCTACCGCTACCGCTCGCCCAATTCGGATATGCTCGGCATCCTGGTGGAGCGGGCATCCGACAAGCGCGTCAGCGACCTGCTCGGCGAGAAACTGTGGCTGCCGCTGGGGGCCGCGAGCGAAATGTCGGTGACGGTCGACATGGAAGGCACGGCGCGCACCGCCGGCGGCATGTCGATGACGCCGCGCGACCTTGCCCGGATCGGCGAGATGATGCGGCAGGGCGGGGTGGCCAATGGCCGCCGCATCGTGCCGGAGGCCTGGGTGCGCGATACGGTTGCCGCCGGCGGCAGCTATGAGGCGTGGCGGCGTGGCACGATGGCGTTCCTCTTCCCCGAAGGCCGCTATCGCAACAAGTGGTACCAGATGGGCACGGCAAGCGGCGCCTTCTGCGGCATCGGCATCCACGGCCAATGGATCTACGTCAACCCCCGGGACGAGGTGGTGGTCGCCAAGATGTCGTCGCAGCCGGAGCCGGTGGACGACAAGCTCGACCTCGATATCGTCGCGTTTTTCGAGGCGCTGAGCGGCATGGTTTGAGCCGCTCCGACGGTTCGTGCTCACGGCTGTTTCTTGTGGACCTTTCCGCCGGCTGAGAACAGCGCGGTTGGCGGGCGGAGTGTCCCGGCCTATGGTCACCGCTCTTTTTCGACAGGGACCAGCATGGCATCGGATATCAAGCGCATCGCAGCAATCATCGCGGCCGAGATCGGCTCGCGGCCGGAGCAGGCGGCAGCGGCGATCGGGCTGCTCGACGAAGGCGCCACAGTGCCGTTCGTGGCGCGTTACCGCAAGGAGGTCACCGGCGGGCTCGACGACACGCAGTTGCGCGATCTTTCCGAGCGGCTTGCCTATCTGCGCGAGCTCGATGCGCGCCGCGAGACGATCCTCGGCTCGATCCGCGAGCAGGGCAAGCTGACCGAGGAACTCGAGGCAAAGATCGCGGCGGCGGCGACCAAGGCCGAGCTGGAGGACATCTACCTGCCCTATAAACCCAAGCGCCGCACCAAGGCGGAGATCGCCAAGGAACGTGGGCTCGGGCCGCTCGCCGAGGCGATCCTTGCCGACCGTTCGGCGGTGCCGGCAGAACTCGCGCTCGCCTACCTCACGGAGGAGGTGCCGGACGCCAAGGCGGCGCTCGAAGGGGCGCGCGACATCCTGTCGGAGCAGTTCGCCGAGAATGCCGACCTGGTCGGCAAGCTGCGAGGCTATATGAAGGAACGCGCCTTCCTGCGTGCCAAGGTCGTCGACGGCAAGCGGGAAGCCGGCGCCAAATTCTCGGACTATTTCGACCATGTCGAGCGTTGGGCGGGCGTTCCCAGCCACCGCGCCTTGGCAATGCTGCGTGGCCGCAACGAAGAGGTGCTGTCGCTCGACATCGAGGTCGATGCCGACGACGCCTCGCCGGTGAAGCCCGTCGAGCGTATGATCGCCAACGCCTATGCGATCGGCGCCAGCCTGCCGGGCGACAAATGGCTGATGGAGGTGGCCGGCTGGACCTGGCGGATAAAGCTGTCGCTGCACCTGACGCTCGATTTGATGCGCGACTTGCGCGAACGGGCCGAGGAAGAGGCGATCCATGTCTTCGCCCGCAATCTGAAGGACCTGCTGCTTGCCGCTCCCGCCGGCTCGCGGCCAACCATGGGTCTCGATCCGGGCATCCGCACCGGCGTCAAGGTGGCGGTGGTCGACGGCACCGGCAAGCTGGTGGCGACGATGACGGTCTATCCGTTTCCGCCGAGGAACGATGTGCGCGGCACGCAAGCCGAACTCGCCGCGCTCATCCGCCAGCACAAGGTGGAACTGATCTCGATCGGCAACGGCACCGGCAGCCGCGAGACCGAGAAGCTGGTGGCCGACATGCTGTCGGACCTGCCCGCCGCTTCCGGACCGAAGCCGCTCAAGGTGATCGTCAGCGAGGCGGGCGCCTCGGTCTATTCCGCTTCGGCCACGGCGGCAGCCGAATTCCCCGGTCTCGACGTGTCGCTGCGCGGCGCGGTGTCGATCGCGAGACGCCTGCAGGATCCGCTGGCCGAGCTGGTCAAGATCGAACCGAAGTCGATCGGCGTCGGCCAGTACCAGCACGATGTCGACCAGTACCGGCTCGGCCGCTCGCTGGAAGCGGTTGTGGAGGATGCGGTCAATGCCGTCGGCGTCGACCTCAACACGGCGTCGGCGCCGTTGCTGGCGCGCGTTTCGGGATTGGGACCGTCGCTTGCCGAAGCGATCGTTGCGCATCGTGACGCCGGCGGTCCCTTCGCGACGCGCCGCGATCTGTTGAACGTGGCCCGCCTCGGGCCACGCGCGTTCGAGCAATGCGCCGGCTTCCTGCGCATTCCAAACGGCACCGAACCGCTCGACGCTTCCTCGGTTCACCCGGAAGCCTATGGCGTGGCGAAGAAGATCGTCGCCGCCTGCGGCCGCGACGTGCGTTCGTTGATGGGTGACAGTGCCGCGCTCAAGGCGCTCGACCCGCGCGTCTTCGTCGACGAGCGCTTCGGCCTGCCGACGGTGCGCGACATCATTGCGGAATTGGAAAAGCCTGGACGCGATCCACGCCCCGGCTTCAAGACGGCGACCTTTGCCGAAGGCGTCGACGACATCGAGGATTTGAAACCCGGCATGCAGCTCGAAGGCACGGTCACCAATGTCGCGGCCTTCGGCGCCTTCGTCGACATCGGCGTGCACCAGGACGGGCTGGTGCATGTCTCGCAACTGGCCGACCGCTTCGTGAAAGACGCGCACGAGGTGGTGAAGGCGGGCGACGTCGTCAAGGTGCGGGTCGTCGATGTCGACATCAAGCGCAAGCGCATCGGGCTGTCGATGCGCAAGGATGGCGGCGAGGGCGCGTCACGCGGCGGTCAGCGCGATCAGGGCGGCAAACCGGCGCCGCGCTCGTCGGCACCGCGTTGGCAACAGGAACGACCGGCGCAGCAGGGCGCCTTCGGTGCTGCTTTGGCGGAGGCGATAAAGCGCAAATAGCTACCACGCCAGAACAGCCGGTTCCTTCTCGACTTGACCTAGCAGCCAGTTGCGAAAGCTTGCGACCGGCGGATGACCGCGTTTGTCGTGCGGCACGACGAGATAATAGGCGCTGCGGCTCTGCATCGGCAGGCCGGGCGCCGGCACGAGCTGGCCGCGCTGCAATTCTCCGGCAATCAGGATTTCCGGCAGCAGCGCCACGCCGAGCCCGGCCATGCAGGCTTGAGCGACAGTGCCGAACTGCTCGAACTGCATGCCTGGTCCGGTCGGTGCGCTGAGGCTCTGCGCTTCGAACCATTCGCTCCAGGCGCCCGGGCGCGTCGCCATGTGCAGCAGCGGCAAGCGGCTGATATCGGCCGGCGTGGCGATCTTGCGGCTGGCCAGGAATTCGGGCGAAACGACGGGCATCACCGTCTCGCGCATCAAAAGCGTGCAATCGGCGTCCGGCCAGTCGGGCATGCCGTGGTGGATCGCAGCGTCGAGCCGCTCGCGGGCGAAGTCGAAGCGGCTGATGCGCGTGGCGAAGTTGATGGTGATATCCGGGTGGCGGGCGACGAAATCCGGGATCAGCGGCATCAGCCAGCGCGTGCCGAAGGTCGGCAGGATGGCAAGGTTGAGGACGCCGCTATGCCGATTGCTCATCAATCCAAGCGCTGCATCGCGTAACAGACCGAGCGCCGAGCGAACCGCCTCGGCGTAGATCTCTCCTGCCGTCGACAGTCGGACGTTACGGCTGTCGCGCTCGAACAGCCGGCGGCCGAACTGTTCCTCCAGAAGAGCGATCTGCCGGCTGACGGCACCTTGGGTCAGATCGAGCTCGCGGGCGGCTGCGGTGAAGGAGCCGAGGCGCGCCACCGCCTCGAAGGCGGCAAGTGCGGCGGTGTTTGGCAGGAGACGGCGTTGGAGGTTCATGATCTATTACTAACGCTCATTGATCTATGATGCAATTTTGTTTGATTTTTTCGATGTGGAGGCGGATAAGCCGGGCATCTCAAGAATATGCCGGGAGTCCAAGGTCATGGCCGCCGAGAAGAATGCCTTCGTGTGGAACGATCCTTTCCTGATCGAGGACCAGCTTTCCGAGGACGAGCGCATGGTGCGCGACGGCGCGGCCGCGTTCGCCGCCGACAAGCTCGCGCCGCGGATCGAGGAAGCCTATGCCGACGAGAAGACCGATCCGTCGATTTTTCGCGAGATGGGCGAAGCCGGCCTGCTCGGCATCACCATTCCGGAGGAATATGGCGGGCTTGGCGCCAACTACGTGACCTACGGGCTGGTCGCGCGTGAAGTCGAGCGGATCGATTCCGGATATCGTTCGATGATGAGCGTGCAGTCGTCGCTGGTCATGTATCCGATCCATGCCTACGGCTCGGAAGAGCAGCGCAAAAAATACCTGCCGAAGCTGGCCTCCGGCGAATGGATCGGCTGCTTCGGCTTGACCGAACCGGATGCCGGCTCCGATCCGGGCGGCATGAAGACGCGCGCCGAGAAGACGGCGAACGGCTACAGGCTTTCGGGCTCAAAAATGTGGATTTCCAATGCGCCGATCGCCGACGTCTTCGTCGTCTGGGCAAAGTCGGCTGCGCATGACAACCAGATCCGCGGCTTCGTGCTGGAAAAGGGCATGAAGGGGCTCTCGGCGCCGAAGATCGGCGGAAAACTCAGCCTCCGCGCGTCGATCACCGGCGAGGTGGTGATGGAGGGCGTCGAAGTGGGCGAAGAGGCATTGCTGCCCAACGTCTCGGGCCTGAAGGGACCGTTCGGCTGCCTCAATCGGGCGCGCTACGGCATTTCCTGGGGCGCGATGGGCGCGGCCGAGGATTGCTGGCACCGGGCGCGGCAATACGGCCTCGACAGAAAACAGTTCGGCAAGCCGCTCGCCGGCACGCAGCTGTTCCAGAAGAAGCTCGCCGACATGCAGACGGAGATCACGCTCGGGCTGCAGGGCTCACTCAGGGTCGGGCGGTTGATGGACGAGGGCAAGATGGCGCCGGAGATGATCTCCATCGTCAAGCGCAACAATTGCGGCAAGGCGCTCGACATCGCCCGCCAGGCCCGCGACATGCATGGCGGCAACGGCATCCAGATCGGCTACCACGTCATGCGCCACGCCCAGAACCTGGAGACGGTGAACACCTATGAGGGCACGCATGACGTGCACGCGCTGATCCTGGGAAGGGCGCAGACGGGCATTCAAGCGTTTTTCTAAGCCAGCACTTTCGTCATACTCGGCCTTGACCCGAGTATCCATGCCGTGACGTGGAGGCGTCTCTGCGGTGCGGAAATTTCGGCGCGGAAGCGCGATGGGGTTTGTTTGCACCGCTGTGTTCTTCGGCTGACGTAACGGAATGGATCCTATGGTCTGCGCGCGTCGCTTCGCTCCTTGCTTCGCCATAGGATGACGAAGGCGTAGGGTATCGCCAATCGCGGACGTTTGGCCTGTTCCCTGGGGCCATCGTGCGTCTGTTAGCTGCTTAAATTAGGTGCAGCGCAACATCTCTGCTTGGAGAATGGCCAGGACTTGTGTCAGGTTCGGCGAATTGAAACGCCGAACTCCGGGGCACCATGGCGATACTGGCAGCCGTCCATCATCTGACCCACTACAAATATGACCGGCCTGTGGTGCTCGGTCCCCAGGTGATCAGGCTGCAGCCGGCGCCGCATTCGCGTACCAAGGTGCTCAGCCACTCGTTGAAGGTCGAGCCGAAGAACCACTTCGTCAACCTGCAGCAGGACCCCTACGGCAACTTCCTCGCTCGCTTCGTTTTCCCGGAGCCGGTAACGGAACTGAAGATCGAG
Source organism: Mesorhizobium sp. WSM4884 (assembly GCF_029625675.1). NCBI lineage: Bacteria > Pseudomonadati > Pseudomonadota > Alphaproteobacteria > Hyphomicrobiales > Phyllobacteriaceae > Mesorhizobium > Mesorhizobium sp. WSM4884. The sequence goes on along the minus strand of NZ_JARTVO010000005.1, from coordinate 129,564 downwards.
GTCGACCTCGTCGCCGACATGACGGTCTACAATCCGTTCGATTTCTTCGTCGAGGAATCGGCCGAAAATTTTCCCTTCGAGTATCCGGAAGAGATCAGGCAAGACCTCGCCATCTATCGGGCGCCTGAGCCGGCCGGGCCGCTGCTGTCGAAATTCCTGGAAAGCGTCGACCGCAGTCCGACGAACACCATCAATTTCCTCGTCGGCCTCAACGCGCGGCTGCAGCGCGAAATCGCCTATATCGTGCGCATGGAGACGGGCGTCTACTCGCCCGAAGAGACGCTTGCGGCCGGCAAGGGCTCGTGCCGGGATTCGAGTTGGCTTCTGGTCCAGATCCTGCGCAACCTCGGCATCGCCGCCCGCTTCGTCTCCGGTTACCTGATCCAGTTGAAGCCGGACCTCGTCTCGCTCGACGGGCCGCCGGGAACCTCGGTCGATTTCACCGATCTGCACGCCTGGTGCGAGGTCTATATTCCGGGCGCCGGCTGGATCGGCTTCGACGCAACCTCGGGCCTGCTCACCGGTGAGAGCCATGTGCCGCTGGCGGCGACGCCGCATTTCCGCAATGCCGCGCCGATCTCCGGCATGGCAAGCTTCGCCAACGTCGATTTCAGCTTCGACATACGGGTGAATCGCATCGCCGAGCATCCACGTATCACCAAACCGTTCTCGGACGAGAGCTGGGAGGCGCTCGACGCGTTGGGCAACAAGGTCGATGCGGTTCTGCAAGAGCAGGACGTGCGGCTCACCATGGGCGGCGAGCCGACCTTCGTGTCGATCGACGATTTCGAGTCCGCCGAATGGAACACGGCCGCCGTCGGTCCGACCAAGCGTGACAAGGCGGACCAGCTGATCCGCCGGCTGCGCGAACGCTTCGCGCCGGGCGGTTTTCTTCACTACGGCCAAGGCAAGTGGTATCCGGGCGAGAGCCTGCCGCGCTGGACCTTTTCGCTCTACTGGCGCACCGACGGCGAGCCGGTCTGGCGCGATCCGTCGCTGATCGCGCGGGAGACGGGCAACGTGAAGGTCGGGCCGGAGCAGGCCGAAAGGCTTCTCACGGCGATCGCCGGCGAACTCGGCATCGACAAGTCGATGGTCAGCGAGGCTTATGAAGATCCGGCCGAATGGCTGCTCAAGGAAGGCAAGCTGCCGGACAATGTCGATCCATCCAATTCCAAACTGGAGGATCCGGAAGAACGCAGCCGCATGGCGCGCGTCTTCGAGCGCGGGCTGACCAAGCCATCGGGCTACGTGCTGCCCGTGCAGCGCTGGAACAGCCAGGCTGCCGGGCAACGCTGGCGTTCGGAGAAATGGAAGACGCGCCGCGGCCGCCTGTTCCTCGTGCCGGGCGATTCCCCGGTCGGCTACCGGCTGCCGCTCGGGGCGCTGCCATACGTGCCGCCGGCGCAATTTCCTTACATCGTCCCGGTCGATCCGTCGGTGCCGCGCGGCGCCTTGCCGGCGCGGGATGCGATCCTGCCGGAATCGCCGACCGGCGGCGCGGACGACATCGCTCGGCAGCAGGCGGAGGCCTCGTTCACGGCGGCTACCGCGCAACAGGACCGCGTCGAGCAGCAGCTGACCGAAATCGGCGGCGCGGTGCGCACCGCGCTCACCGTCGAGCCGCGCGACGGGCGCCTCAGCGTGTTCATGCCGCCGGTCGAGGCGCTGGAAGACTATCTCGAATTGGTGGCGGCGGCCGAGAACGCGGCCAAGGCGATCGGCCTGCCGGTGCATATCGAGGGCTATGCTCCGCCGCACGACCCGCGCCTCAACGTCATCCGCGTCGCGCCCGATCCCGGCGTCATCGAGGTGAACATTCATCCGGCCGCCAACTGGCAGGAATGCGTCGCCACGACGACCGCTATCTACGAGGAAGCCAGGCAGTCGCGGCTCGGCACCGACAAGTTCATGATCGACGGCCGCCATACCGGCACCGGTGGCGGCAATCACGTCGTGGTCGGCGGCGCGACGCCCAATGACAGCCCGTTCCTGCGCCGGCCGGACCTGTTGAAGAGCCTGGTGCTGCAATGGCAGCGTCATCCGTCTCTGTCTTACCTTTTTTCGGGTCTGTTCATCGGCCCGACCAGCCAGGCGCCGCGCATCGACGAGGCGCGGCACGATTCGCTCTACGAGCTCGAGATCGCGCTGGCGCAGGTGCCACACCCGGACAAGGGCGAGGCGCCTTTGCCGTGGCTGGTCGACCGGCTGTTCCGCAATCTGCTCACCGACGTGACCGGCAACACGCATCGCTCGGAAATCTGCATCGACAAATTGTTCTCGCCCGACGGTCCGACCGGCCGGCTCGGCCTGGTCGAGTTCCGCGGTTTCGAGATGCCGCCCAATGCGCGCATGAGCCTGGCGCAGCAATTGCTGGTTAGAGCAATCATCACCCGCGCGTGGAAGAACCCGCTCGACGGCCGCTTCGCGCGCTGGGGCACTTCGCTGCACGACCGCTTCATGCTGCCGCATTATGTCTGGGCGGATTTTCTGGACGTGCTCGAGGATCTGAAGCTCAACGGCTTCGACTTCCGCCCGGAATGGTTCGCTGCCCAACTCGAATTCCGCTTCCCGTTCTGCGGCGAAGTGCAGCATGCCGGCGTCAAGCTGGAGCTCAGGCAGGCGCTGGAGCCCTGGCACGTGATGGGCGAGCAGGGCGCCATCGGCGGCACGGTTCGCTTCGTCGATTCCTCGGTCGAGCGGCTGCAGGTGAGGACCGAAGGCCTCAATCCGGAGCGTCACGCCATCGTCTGCAACGGCCGCACCGTGCCGATGAAGGTGACCGACAGCAGAGAAATCGCGGTGGCGGGCGTTCGCTTCAAGGCCTGGCAGCCGGCATCCGGCCTGCATCCCGCCCTGCCGGTCAACACGCCGCTGGTCTTCGACGTCTACGACCGCTGGTCGGACCGCTCGGTCGGCGGCTGCGTCTATCATGTCGCGCATCCGGGCGGCCGCAACTACGACACCTTTCCCGTCAACGGCAACGAGGCCGAGGCGCGACGGCTCGCCCGCTTCGAGCCGCGCGGCCATACGCCGGGCGGCTATGTGCTGCGCGACGAAGAAGGCTCTGAAGACTTCCCGATGACCCTTGACCTGAGGCGGCCGGCGAGATTCTGATCGACCATGGCCAAGGGGAATCAGAAACGGGCGGGCGGAAGGCCGCGGGCGCGGAACCTGCTGGAGCACTATCGGCCGATCGACGGCGTCGTCGACGAGATGGTCGACGCGGCTGGCAATCCGCGCCCGGCCTGGCGGTCCTTCATCGAGGCGCTGGATGGTCTGGGGGCTGAAACGCTCGGACAGCGTTTTACCCGCGCCGACCAGTATCTGCGCGATGCCGGGGTCTATTATCGCGTCTACGACAAGGCAGGCGCCAACGAGCGCGAATGGCCGCTGGCGCATGTCCCTCTGCTGATCGATGAAAAGGAATGGGCCGAGATCAGCGCCGGGCTTGTCCAGCGCGCCGACCTGTTCGAAGCGATCCTGGCCGATATCTACGGGCCGAACCGTTTGATCGAGACCGGCATCCTGCCGGCCGGGCTGATCGCGGCGAGCCCCGAATATCTGCGGCCTGTCGTCGGAATCCGGCCGGCCAGCGGCCATTTCCTGCATATGGTCGCCTTCGAGCTCGGCCGCGGACCAGACGGCCGCTGGTGGGTGCTGGGCGATCGCACGCAGGCGCCGTCGGGCGCCGGCTTCGCGCTGGAGAACCGCGTCGCCACCACGCGCGCGCTGTCGGACATCTATGGCGAGCTGCATGTGCACAGGCTCGCCAGCTTCTTCCGCCGCTTCCGCGACGCGCTGAACGGCATGGCGAAGGACTCCGGCGGCCGCGTCGCCATCATGACGCCGGGGCCACTCAACGAAACCTATTACGAGCACGCCTATATCGCGCGCTATCTCGGCATCATGCTGCTCGAAGGCGAGGACGTGACGGTGTCCGGCGGCCGGTTGATGGTGCGTACCGTTTCCGGCCTGATGCCGGTCGGCGTGCTATGGCGGCGGCTCGATGCAGCGTTTGCCGATCCGCTCGAGCTCAAGCCGGACTCGCAGATCGGCACGCCCGGGCTGGTCGAGGCGGTTCGGCGCGGCACCGTCTCGGCCGTCAACGCGCTGGGCTCAGGCCTGGTGGAAACGCGGGCGCTGCTTTCCTTCCTGCCGCGAATTGCGCGGGAATTGCATGGCGAGGAGCTCAAGCTGCCGAGCATCGCCACCTGGTGGTGTGGGCAGCAGACCGAACGCGACCATGTGCTGGCCAATGTCGACCGCATGGTGATCGGTCCTGCGCTGTCGACGCGACTCGCCTTCGAGGACGACGGCGCGACGCGTCTAGGCTCGGCGCTGACGGCGGGAGAGCGGGCGGGGCTGATCGCGCGGATCGAAGCCGATGGCGCCGGCTTTGTCGGCCAGGAAGCCGTGACGCTTTCGACGACGCCGGTCTTCGTCGGCGGCCGGTTGGAGCCACGGCCCGCCAGCCTGCGCGTCTATCTGGCGCGGACGCCGGAAGGCTGGACGGTGATGCCCGGCGGTTTTGCCCGCATCGGCTTCTCGCTCGACCCGACGGCGATCGCCATGCAGCGCGGCGGCCAGGCGGCAGATGTCTGGGTGGTCAGCGACAGGCCGGTCGAGCGCGAGACGCTGCTGCCGCAGGAGACTGACGGCTTCACCCGCACCATGCCCGGCAGCCTGCCAAGCCGCGCGGCGGAGAACCTGACCTGGCTCGGCCGCTACATAGAGCGCTCCGAAGACACGGTGCGCGTGCTTCGCGCCTATCACGTGCGACTTGCCGAGACATCCGACCCCGAGATGCCGCTGCTCGCCGACATCAGGGACTATCTCGAACCGTTCGGCATCGAGGTCGAAACGGCGATCCCGCCTGGGTTGATCAGCACCTTGGACAGCGCCGTCTACAGCGCCGGCCAGATCCGCGACCGCTTCTCGCCGGACGGCTGGCTGGCGCTGAAGGACCTGTCGAAGACGATCCACAAATTTGCCGACAGGGTGGCGCCCGGCGACGACGCGACGCGGGCGATGACGGTGATGCTGCGCAAGCTTGCCGGGTTCTCGGGCCTGCTGCACGAGAACATGTACCGCTTCACCGGCTGGCGCTTCCTGGAGATCGGCCGGCGGCTGGAGCGCGGCATCCAGATCGCACGCACGCTGGCGCGGCTGACCAGAAACGGTGCGCCGGAAGGCTCGCTCGACATGATGCTGGAGATCGGCGACAGCGTTATGACCCACCGCCGGCAATATCCGGTGCAGGCCGGGCGGCGAACGGTGATCGACCTTCTGGCGCTCGATCCGCTCAACCCGCGCTCCATCCTGTTCCAGCTCGAGCGGTTGAAGGCCGAAATCGGCATGCTGCCGTCGGTCGGCGGCGAGGGGCACATGTCGGCCGCAGCGAAAGAGATCTTGCAGCTCAACACGGCGATCGCCGTGATGGAGCCCCAGGACATGACCGCGAAGGTGCTCGACGAACTCGCCAACCAGATCGGCGATCTCTACAGCAGCCTCGCCAAGGCCTATTTCGGGTAGGCGGCAATGCTTTATGACATCAGACTCCATCTGCACTACGACTACGCGGCAGCAGCTGGTGGCGGCCGGCATCAGGTGCGGGTGCTGCCGCAGACGATCGCCGGCGTGCAGCGAGTGATCGCCGCCTCGTTGTCCTTTCAGCCCAATCCGGCCGAACGGGCGGATTTTTCCGATTTCTTCGGCAACAGCGTCACCGCGATTGCCTTTCGCGACGCGCATGAGGAGCTCGACGTCAGGATGAGCGCAAGGGTGTCGGTCTCGCGGCCGGAACCCGGCCTCGATGTCTCGCCTGACATCCATGGCTTGAGGGCGGAACTCGACGCGGTGCGTTCGCTGTCGCCAAACGCGCCGCATCATTTCCTTGCCGCCAGCGATCATGTCGGCATCGACACGGCGATCACAGCCTATGCGCGGGAGAGCCTTGCCGGTTCGGCGGTCGCCACGGCCGTCGGTCTCTGCAACCGCATCCACCGTGATTTCACCTATGACGGCAAGGCGACGACCGTGCAGACGCGGGCCAGCGACGCCTTCGCGTTGAAACGCGGGGTCTGCCAGGATTTTTCCCACATCATGATCGCCGGCCTGCGTGGGCTTGGCATCCCCGCCGGTTATGTCAGCGGCTTCCTGCGCACCATTCCGCCCAAGGGCAAGCCGAGGCTCGAAGGCGCCGACGCCATGCATGCCTGGGTGAAGGCCTGGTGCGGCCGCGATGCCGGCTGGCAGGAATTCGATCCGACCAACGGCATGCGGGCGAGCAACGACCATATCACGGTCGGTTACGGCCGCGACTATTCCGATGTCGCGCCGATCGTCGGCGTCCTGAAAACCACCGGCGGCCAAGTCGGCGAGCAAGCCGTCGACGTCATCCCGGTCGCTGCCTGAAGGCATGCCGTCGGTCGCGCGGGCTGCTTCTCAAATCACGATCCCGTCGCTATCTTGCCGACCGGGTGTCGCCGGTCGGGCACTGGCGTGGAGTTCAATTGTTGACTGCGGTCAGTGTCATCATTCCAGCACATAACGCGTCGGCGACCGTCGCCGACACGCTGACGGCGTTGCGTCCGGAAGCCGAGGTCATCGGCGAAGTGATACTGGTCGACGATTCCTCGACGGACAACACGGCGGCGGTTGCCGCGGATGCAGCCTCGCGGCTGGCCTTGCCGCTCCGCATCATCCAATCGAGCTGTCGGGACGCGGGCGGCTCCCGCAACCTTGCGCTGGCCGCGGCACGCTTTCCCTGGATCTACATGATCGACGCGGACGATTTGCATCTCGATGGTGGATTGCGGGCGCTGCTGTCCAAGACCAGGACAAAGCCAGGTTCGGATATGGTGGTCGGCGCCTACCGCCGACGAACCGACGGTCAGAACCGACAGTTCAAAATGCCGTGCGGCTATACGGCCGCGGGGCTCGCCAACGCATCCGCCTATCTGGCGGGCAGGGTGCGGTCGATCGCCGTCGGCAGCGCGCTGGTCTCGCGGCGCGCGGTCGGCGATACGCGCTTTCCGACCGGGCTTGCCTATGATGAGGACACCTTGTTCTGGGCGCGGGTGATGAGCAAGGCATCGCTCGAGGTCGTGACCCAGCCCATCATGGTCTATTTCGTATCGTCGGGGCGCTCGGACGACCGCTTCACCATCAAGCCTGAGCGACGCTTCCTCGAATGGCGCCTGGCGCTGCGCGAACTCCTCGAATGCGGCATCCCCAAATCATCGCTGAAGGCGCGGGAGGGTCTTGTCGCGCTCAAGATCGCCCGTGTCCACTACGCTCGGGGCGATCTCGAAACGGCGGCAAAATTCCTGGCGATTGCCAACGCCGCTCCCAAGGTCTCCGTCGATATCTGGCGCTGCATGCGCTACCGGCTGAAAATCGCGGCGTGGCGCCGATTCTCTGGCCATCAAATCCAGCTGCAAAGCGCCTGATGGCCGACGGCCGGAACTTCGCAGTAAGGCCGAAGGACTTACGAGAGGGGAACCAGCAGCCTGCTGCGCGGCTTATCCACGGACAAGTTCCGTGGAGCCATCATGCTGCAGCGATCACACTCGTCCCTAGATCGTTCAATGGGCGCGGACGAAGCCCGCGGGAACGGTGCGCAAAATTCGGCCGAGCGCGCGTCGCTCAGCTATGTCAGCGATGCCGATCCCGGCATTCGCCGATTGAGAAAAGGCAAAGGATTTCGTTACGTCGACCCGAACGGGAAACCGGTGACCGCACCGACGCTTGACCGCATCAAGGCGATCGTCATCCCGCCGGCGTGGACCGATGTGTGGATCTCGCCCGATCCGAACGGCCATATCCAGGCGACCGGCCGGGATCAACGCGGACGCAAGCAGTACCGCTATCACCCGCAATGGACGGAGGAACGGGACGGCGTCAAATTTTCCAGTCTTGTCGCTTTTGCCGAGGCGTTGCCTGACCTCCGGCGCCGGATCGATGTCGACCTGCGGCGGCACGGGCTGCCGCTGGAACGTGTGGTCGCTGCGATCGTTTGGCTGCTCGACAACACCATGATCCGCATCGGCAATGCCGCCTATGCCCGCGACAACAAGAGTTTCGGCCTAACCACTCTGCGCGACCGCCATGTCGAAATCACCGGCTCCAGCCTGCGCTTCGCCTTCAAGGGCAAATCCGGCAAGGAATGGAAGCTGAGGCTGGTCGATCGCCGCATAGCAAAGATCGTGCGCGGAGCCCAGGACCTGCCGGGTCAGAAACTGTTCCAGTATCTCGACGAAGACGGCGATCGGCGGCCGCTGCGGTCGGAGGACGTCAACCGCTACATCCGCGAAGCATTAGGCTCCGAGTTCAGCTCCAAGCATTTCCGCACCTGGGGTGGCACCATTCATGCGGCGGCGCTGTTTGCGCAAGCCGAGCTTCCAGAAAGGATGACCCAGCGAAAGCGGGTGATGAACGGCATCGTCGACAAGGTTGCCGAACAGCTCGGCAACACGAGAGCCGTCTGCCGCCAGTGCTACATTCACCCGCTCGTCTTCGAGGCGTGGGCGCAAGGCACGCTGCTCAGCGAAATGACCGAGGCCAACAAGCGAAAGCGTCTCATACCGGGCCTTGATGAGGAGGAGACGCTGGTGCTCAGATGGCTGGAGGCGCGCGGAGCCTGACGAACGGTAGGCGGCCGATGGTAAGCCCGTGATCGCCCTACAAATTTTTTTATCGACGTTGTGTCGGGAAGGGTCCTACTGTCGCGTCCTTTGATACCGAAAGGACCAGCACATGCTCTATGCCATCCTCTGCTACGCCTCCGAAGACGTCGTCTGCTCCTGGAGCAAGGAACAGGACGACGAGGTGATGGCAAAGCTACTCAACGTACAGGACAAATACGCCAAGGCGGGCCGGCTGGGACCGGTGGCGCGTCTCTTGCCGACCACCGCTGCGACGACGCTCCGCAAGGTCAAGGGCGAATCGATGGTGCTCGATGGGCCTTTCGCCGAGACCAAGGAGCAGTTCCTCGGCTTCTACACGCTCGAATGCCAAGACTTGGATGAGGCTGTCGAGTTCGCCCGTGAGCTCTCCGAGGTCAATCCGAGCGGCGGCTCCTACGAGATCAGGCCGATCTCCGTCTTCAACCCGACCAAGGTTCCCGCATGACCGACCTGACCTGGATCAGCAACGCGATCAGCACCGCCCGTCCGCAGGCGATGGGCGCGCTGCTGCGCTATTTCCGCGACCTCGACGCCGCGGAAGAAGCTTTCCAGGATGCTTGCCTGAGGGCATTGAAGAATTGGCCGAAGAACGGTCCGCCGCGCGATCCGGCGGCCTGGCTGATCTTCGTCGGCCGCAACAGCGGCATCGACGCGGTGCGCAAGCGCGCCAAGCAGGCGCCAATGCCGGAAGAGGACCAGATTTCCGATCTCGAGGATGCCGAAGGCGATATGGCCGAGCGGCTGGACGGTGCGCATTATCGCGACGATATCCTGCGCCTCCTGTTCATCTGCTGCCATCCCGACCTGCCGGCGACGCAGCAGATCGCGGTCGCGCTGCGCATCGTCTCCGGCCTGACCGTCAAGCAGATCGCGCGCGCCTTTCTCGTCAGCGAGAGCGCCATGGAGCAGCGTATCACCCGCGCCAAGGCGCGCATTGCGGGCGCCGGCGTGCCGTTCGAGACGCCCGGCGCGGTCGAGCGCTCCGAGCGTCTCGCTGCGGTTGCGGCCATGGTCTATCTCATCTTCAACGAGGGCTATTCGACCAATGGCGGCGAGGCGCCGGCCCGCGCGCCGCTTTGCGAGGAAGCGATCAGGCTCGCCCGGCTGCTGCTCAGGCTGTTTCAGCAGGAACCGGAGATCATGGGGCTGACCGCGCTGCTTTTGCTGCAGCATGCGCGCGCGCCGGCGCGTTTCGACGAGAATGGCGAGATCGTGCTGCTCGAGGACCAGGACCGGTCGCTCTGGAGCCGCAAGATGATCGACGAGGGACTGGCCTTGGTCGACAAGGCGCTCCGCCACCGCAAGCCCGGTCCCTACCAGGTGCAGGCGGCGATCGCGGCGCTGCATGCCCGTGCGGCAACGCCCGAAGAAACGGACTGGACAGAGATCGACCTGCTTTACGGCCTGCTCGAGCAGATGCAGCCGTCGCCGGTGGTGACGCTCAACCGTGCCGTTGCGGTAAGCAAGGTGCGCGGGCCGGAGGCGGCGCTCGCCATGATCGAGCCGCTGGAGGACCGGCTGTCCGGCTATTTCCACTTCTTCGGCCTGAAGGGCGGCCTGTTGATGCAGCTTGGCCGTGATGAGGAGGCGCGCGTCGCCTTCGACCGCGCCATCGCGCTAGCCAACACCGCCGCCGAGGCCGCTCATATCCGCATGCACATCGACCGGCTGATCAAGGAAAGCGGCGAGCGGACCTCCGCCAAAAAAGCGCACTGATCCGCTGATTCGCCGCCTGGCCCAATTTTGCGCGCCGGGCTTGGACCATGCCGGGGTGGCGGTTTTTCCCTGAAACGAGTAATGCCACGCATCAAAGGCGCCGGACGTGCCCATGGCACGTCAAGACGTGGCGCAAGTCTTCGACGCTCGCCATATCCAAGGCGGGATCTGAAAGGGATAAAAATGACGATAGCGAAGGAAACGTCCTCACTTTTGGAGAGACTGGGTGTTGCCAAGGACGCGCTTGCCGGCGGCGACCTCATCGTGCGCAGCCCGGTTACGGGCGAGCAGATCGCGGCGCTGAAGTCGATTTCGGCGGCCGATGCCGGCAAGGCCATCGATGCCGCGCACAAGGCCTTCCAGGCCTGGCGGCTGGTGCCGGGGCCGAAGCGCGGCGAGCTGGTGCGCCTGCTCGGCGAGGAATTGCGCGCGCACAAGGCGGAGCTTGGCCGGCTGGTGTCGATCGAGGTCGGCAAGATCCCGTCCGAGGGCCTCGGCGAAGTGCAGGAGATGATCGACATCTGCGATTTCGCCGTCGGCCTTTCCCGCCAGCTCTACGGCCTGACCATCGCCACCGAGCGTCCCGGACACCGCATGATGGAGACCTGGCATCCGCTCGGCATCGTCGGCGTGATTTCGGCCTTCAACTTCCCGGTCGCGGTGTGGTCGTGGAACGCGGCGCTTGCGCTCGTCTGCGGCGACGCGGTGGTGTGGAAGCCGTCGGAAAAGACGCCGCTGACGGCGCTTGCCTGCGAGGCGATCTTCAAGCGTGCCGCCAAGCGTTTCGGCGCCGATGCGCCGGAGGGCCTGCTCCAGGTGCTGATCGGCGACCGCGCCGTCGGCGAGGTACTGGTCGACCATCCGAAGGTGCCGCTGGTTTCGGCCACCGGCTCGACCCGCATGGGCCGCGAGGTCGGTCCGCGGCTGGCGAAGCGCTTTGCGCGCGCGGTGCTGGAACTCGGCGGCAACAATGCCGGCATCGTCTGCCCGACCGCCGATCTCGACATGGCGCTGCGCGCCATTGCGTTCGGCGCCATGGGCACGGCCGGGCAGCGCTGCACGACGCTCAGGCGCCTGTTCGTGCATGAGAGCGTCTACGACGCGCTGCTGCCGCGCCTGAAGAAGGCCTATCAGAGCGTATCGGTCGGCAATCCGCTGGAGACATCGGCGCTGGTCGGTCCGCTGATCGACAAGGCGGCTTTCGACAACATGCAGAAGGCGCTCAAGGAGGCGCAGGCGCATGGCGGCAAGGTGACCGGCGGCACGCGGTTCGAGAACGGCCACCCGGACGCCTACTACGTCCACCCTGCGCTGGTCGAGATGCCTGCCCAAGTCTCGCCGGTGACGGAAGAGACCTTCGCGCCGATCCTCTATGTGATGAAATATTCCGACTTCGACGAGGCGCTCGAGGCGCACAATGCGGTGGGCGCCGGCCTGTCGTCGTCGATCTTCACGCGTGACCTGCAGGAATCGGAACGCTTCCTCGGCGTCGACGGTTCGGACTGCGGCATCGCCAACGTCAACATCGGCACGTCGGGCGCCGAGATCGGCGGCGCGTTCGGCGGCGAGAAGGAAACCGGCGGCGGTCGCGAGAGCGGCTCGGACGCCTGGAAGGCCTATATGCGGCGCGCCACCAACACGGTGAACTTCTCCAAGGCGCTGCCGCTGGCGCAGGGCGTGTCGTTCGATATCGACTGAGGGTGCCATCGCTGGCTGAGGCTGAGATGCAAGCGCTGCTGCGCTCAGCCTTCGCCCGCGGCGGAAAAGCAGGCAGCGAAGGCCGCGTCGATAATGGCGAGCTTGGCTGCCTGGACGGCCATGTATTCATCGAAGAACTGCCGCGAGACCCACATCACGGAATGTCCGCGCTGGCCGACCCAGCCGATGCTGCCGAGCGCTTCGGCGTCGTGGAGCTTGCGCGCCAGATGGGTGCGCGACAGCTTCAGCCAATGCGCGAACTCGCTGATCGAAACGACGCTGGTCGGAATCTTGTCGAGGTTGGCGTCCTCCGGATCGATGCCCGACATCAGCCAGTCCATGACGATGCCGCCGTTGTTCAGCCAGATAAACAGGGAGAAGGTTCGTTCAGGTTCCCGCACCGGGACGGATGTCAGCAAGCCGTCGCAGATCAACGGCTGCAGCTTTGCCAGCATGTCGGGTCGCTCGAGGAAGGTCGCCAGCCGGTTTCCACCATCGATGCGATCGAGCGTCCTCAAATGGGCATAAATCCAGTTGGTGAAGGTCTCGATGGTGGCCTCGGTCACCCGCAAGGGGTGGGCGCGGCCATCACCGCTCGGCGAAACATATTCGGCGATGTTGTAGTGCAGCATTTCCTTGACGAACGCTTCGGCGGTGTTGCGGCTGGCGACCGAGTTCCGGCGTACGACCTCGATGAAACGCGCTACCGTCATCTCGGTGCGGCGGTCGTTGGGGTCGCGCCTGAAATGCAGAGCGAGCCCGACATGGCCGAGCAGCCAGCGCTGCTGGGTGGCAAAGACGGCGGCAAGGCGCGGGCTGGTTTCATAGACATGGATGAGCGCGCGCGACTGTTCCTGCACGCTGCGAAGTGCTTCAGGATGACTGGCGATCTCTTCGGCGCTCAGCGACATTTCCTGTGGCACTCCATTCGATTCCAAGCAACGGCAATGAAGATTTATAGCCTTCGCCGGTTGTGTCCAGTTGCCTTATTGGAACAACGGCAGATGTTTCGGCGCGTTCCTAGTTAACCCGTTGCATTGGTTTGGAAATCCGTCCCGATAATAGTCTGGCCCGCAACCTCACGCACGTGCCTTTCGCAGCGCGGGCGGCCCGTCGCCGAAGCGTGGCCTTTGCAACGTTGTTGGCGACGCCCTATCGTGGCGGCTTGAAAACCATCGCCTCAGGCCGCCGCCGAGTGAAACGATGCCGAGAACGATAAGGACGCTGACCGCCAATAACGTGGAAACGCTCGTCGACTGGGCGGCCGGGGAGGGTTGGAATCCGGGTATCGGCGATGCCGCCGCGTTGCGCGCGGCCGATCCGGAAGGGTTCATCGGCGCCTTTGTCGGCGGCGAGATGGTGGCCGGCATTTCGGCCGTCGCCTACGGCGCGGGTTTCGGTTTCATCGGCCTATACATCTGCCGGCCCGATCGGCGTGGCGAGGGCCACGGCAAGGCAGTCTGGGATGCCGGCATGACCCGGCTCGGCAATCGCATCATCGGCCTCGACGGCGTGGCCGAGCAGCGGGCCAACTACCAGCGCAAGGGCTTCGTGCCTGCCTACGAGACCGTACGCTTCAGCGGAGCCCTCGGCCTGGCCGGCGGCAGCGACATCCTGCCTGTGGCGGCCGCAGCTGTTGGCGACGTGCTGGCTTATGACCACCAGTGCTTTCCGGCGCCGCGCGAGGCCTTCCTGCGGGAATGGCTGCAGCCGCCCCGGATTGCGCTCATGTCCGCGGGTTCAGCCGGTATTTCCGGCTACGGCGTGGCGCGCCGGTGCCGGGAGGGTTTCAAGGTCGGACCGCTGTTCGCCGACGATATGGATATCGCCGTGGCGTTGGCGGTCGAACTGGCGGGCAGAGCGGCGGGCGAAGCGCTGCATATCGACGTGCCGGCCACCCAGGTCGGCTTCACCGCCATGCTTCAGGCCGCCGGCATGGTTGCGGGCTTCACGACCACCCGCATGTACAAGGGCGGCAAGCCCGGCAACGCCCCGTCGAAGGTTTTCGGCATCACGACGCTGGAACTGGGGTGATCGTGGGCCGCGTCGTCTCCTGTGATCATTGTTTGTCCGGCGTGGCGCATGCGACATGTCTGCGGGACGTGGTTCGCATGGACGGGGACGGTGTTTGGTGGAGATTTCCGAATGGCTGGCAGGACGGTCCTGATCGCAGGCGGCGCCGGGGGAATGGGCCTGGCGACCGGTCTTCGCCTTGCGGCTGACGGCGAGCGGATCGCGCTCGCCGACCTTCCAGGTGCGAAACTCGACGAGGCCGTGGCGAAGATCGCCGCGACCGGCGCAAACGCGATCGGCTTGTCGCTCGACATCCGCTCCGTCGCCGCTTGCCGGGAAGTGGTGGACAAGGCACGCGAGTGGGGCGGCGGCCTGGACATTCTGGTCAACGCCGCAGGCGTCTGGCTGGAGGGAGCGGCAGGCGAGGTCCGTGAAGAGCAATGGGACCTTGTGCTGGGCGTCAATCTGAAAGGTGCGTTCTTCCTGATCTCGGCCGCCATTCCGCATCTGTCGGCGACGCAAGGCGTGATCATCAACATCGCCTCCGACGCGGGCATCGTCGGCAACAACGGCGCGGCGGTCTATTGCGCCTCGAAGGGCGGGCTGGTGCTTTTGACCAAGGCGCTCGCCCTGGAGCTTGCCCCACATGGCATCAGGGTCAACGCCGTCTGTCCCGGCGACACGGCGACGCCGATGATCGAGTACCAGGCGAGGACCTATGGCGGAGATGACCCCGACGGTTACAAGCGAAAGCTCCTGGGGCACTATCCGCAGGCGGAAAGAGCACGGTTCATCGCCGTGGAAGAGATCGCCTCCTTCATCCACTATCTTTGCCAGCCCGGCGCGGCCCCGATCACCGGGGCCGCGCTCTCGATCGATTTCGGCATCAGTGCGGGATACTGAATTGCGGCGGCGTCAGCTTGATCGCCTGGAGGGTTCATGACCGTGTTTCGCAAATCTCGCAGGGTGCTGGTGACCGGCGCGGGCGCCGTCGACGGCATCGGCGTCGCGGTCGCGCGTGCGCTCGGCGAAGCTGGGCTTTCGGTCGCCATTACCGCCTCGTCGCAGCGTGTCGAGCAGCGCGCCGAAGAGCTGCGGGCCGAGGGGCTCGACGTCCGCGCCGTGGTGGCCGACCTGACACGCGCGGCGGATGTCGAGCGGCTACGCTCGGAGGTCGGCGAGGTCGATATCCTCGTCAACAATGCCGGCATGGGGACGGTCGCCCAGCCGGCGCTGCAGCGCCGCTTTCTCGATCTCAGCGAGAGCGACTGGGACCGCGGCATCGATGTCAGTTTGAAGACAACATTTCTTGCCACACGCGCGTTTCTGGCCGGCATGGTTCGGCGCGGCCATGGACGCGTGGTGAATATGGCTTCGGTCACTGGACCCTACGTCTCCAACGAAGGAGAGGCCGCCTACTCCGCCGCCAAGGCAGGCATGGTCGGGCTGACGCATGCGCTTGCACTCGAGGTCGGCCGCAGCGGCGTCACGGTGAATGCCGTGGCGCCGGGCTGGGTCGCGACCGGCGCCTCGACGCCGGAAGAACTCGTCGCCGCGCAAAACACGCCGCTTGGGCGCGCCGGCACTCCGCAAGAAGTCGCCGCCGCCGTGCTGTTCTTGGCGTCCGACGGCGCGAGCTATGTCAACGGCGCCGTCCTCGTCGTTGACGGCGGCAACATCTTGCAGGAGCGCAAGGGCTGATAGCGACGATCGAGCCTCGGCTGTCGCTATCAGCCGTTATGCGTTCGCGGTCGCCACGGCGTCCGGCACCACCACCAGCTTGCCGACGAAGTCCTTGGCCATGAAGTCGGTCTGGGCGCGGTGGAAGTCCGACAGCTTGTAGATGCCGCCGACCAGCGGCTTGATCTTCTTTTCCTCGATGTAGCGCACGATGCGGCGGAAATCGCCCCTAGTGCCTTGGCTCGAGCCGTGCAGCTGCAGCTGCTTCAGATACATGGTGCGGAGGTCGAGCTGCACGACTGGACCGGCGATGGCGCCCGCCGTGGTGTAGCGGCCCTCGGGCCGTAGGATGCGTAAGAGGTCGTTGAAGATGGCGCCGCCGACAAGGTCGGCGACCACGTCGATGGGCTTGCCGCCCGTCGCCTCGTTGACGGCGGCCGGCAAGTCGGCCACGCCGCGCGTGATCACCTTCTCGGCGCCGATGTCGAGCACCGCCTGCTCCTTGCCCTTGCCAACAAGCGCATAGGGAATGGCGCCGCGCGCCCGGGCCAGCTGCACGATGCCCGAACCGACGCCACCGGAGGCGCCGGTGACGAGCACCCGTTCGCCGGCTTTCAGCGCCGCGCGTTCCAGCATCTGCTCGCCGGTGAGATAGGCGCAGCAGAAGGTGGCGAGCTCGACATCGCTCAAATCGGTGTCGACGACATGCGCGTTCTCGGCCGGAAGCGCCTGGTATTCGGCGTATCCGCCGTCGCGACCGTGGCCCATATAGTCGATATCGGCGAGCGAATCGTCGTCGCGGTTGTAGATGGAGAAGTCGACCATGACTCGTTCGCCGATGCGGCTGGCAGGCACTCCGCCGCCGACGGCAAGGATGATGCCTACCGTGTCGGTGCCCTGGATGCGCGGAAAGGTCAGCGTGTTGCCTTGCCTGCGCCAGGTCGACACTGCCCCGGCATCTTCCTCCGTGCCATACGCGCCTTGGCGCACCCAGACGTCGGTGTTGTTCATGCCGCAGGCGCTGACCTTGACCAGCACTTCGCCGGCGGCCGGCGAGGGCACCTTCACGTCGGTGCGGTAGACGAGCTTTTCCATGCCGCCATGGCCGGTGAGCTGCACGGCGGCCATCGTTACTGGGACGGTGGGATGGGACTTCATAGATGTTACTTCCAACTGTGCAGGTTTGCGCTGCCCCTCACGCTTACCCACCGGCGCTGGAGCTTTTCCCTCTCCCCGTTTTCACGGGGAGAGGGTGCCGGCAGGCGGATGAGGGGCAGCGCAAACGGTCAAAGATCAGAGAGCTGAGAGCACGCTGTTCACGGCGTCGGCTGTCTTGGCGACGATGGTGTCGGCCTCCTCGCGCGTCAGGCAGAGCGGCGGTGCAAAGCCGAGGATGTCACCCTGCGGCATGGCGCGGCCGATGACGCCGCTGGCTGCTAGCGCCGTGGCGATCTGCGGTCCCACTTTAAGCGCCGGATCGAAGAAGACGCGATCGTCGCGATCCTTCACGAACTCGACCGCGGCCAGCAGGCCGTCGCCACGGACCTCGCCGACATTTTTGTGGTCGCCGACGGCCTTGGCGAGCTCGGCGCGAAAGTAAGCGCCGGTCTCGCCGGCGTTCCTCACCAGGTCCATCTCGTCGATCAGCTCGAGATTGGCGACGCCCGCTGCAACGCAGATCGGGTGCGCCGAATAGGTCCAGCCATGGCCGAGCGAGCCCAGCTTGTCGGAGCCCTTGACCAGCACCTGCCAGACCTTGTCGGAAACGATGACGCCGGAAAGCGGCGCATAGGCCGAGGTCAGCCCCTTGGCGATGGTGATCAGGTCCGGCTTGATGCCGTAATGATCGGAGCCGAACATGGTGCCGAGACGACCGAAGCCGGTCACCACCTCATCGGCGACGAGCAGCACGTCGTACTTGTTCAGCACGGCCTGGATCTTCTGCCAATAGCCGGCCGGCGGCGGCACGATGCCGCCGGTGCCGAGGATCGGCTCGCCTATGAAGGCTGCGACGGTGTCCGGGCCTTCGGCAAGGATCATTTCCTCGAGCTTGTCGGCGCAATATTGCGAGAACTGTTCCTCGCTCATCGAGCGGTCGGCGCGGCGGAAATAATAGGGCGCCTCGGTATGCATGATCGGCGCGCGCGGCAGGTCGAAGGCGTTGTGGAACAGCTCAAGCCCGGTCAGCGAGCCCGTCATGATGCCCGAGCCGTGATAGCCGCGCCAGCGCGAGATGATCTTCTTCTTCTCCGGCCGCCCGAGAACGTTGTTGTAGTACCAGATCAGCTTGATGTTGGTCTCGTTGGCGTCGGAGCCGGAGAGCCCGAAATAGACCCTCGACATGCCCTTCGGCGCGCGGTCGATGATCATCTTGGACAGCCGGATCGAGGCCTCGGTGCCGTGGCCGACATAGGCGTGGTAGTAGGCGAGGTTCTTCGCCTGCTCTGCGATGGCATCGGCGATCTTCCGGCGGCCATAGCCGACGTTGACGCAATAGAGGCCGGCGAAGGCATCGATGCTCTTCTTGCCGGTGTTGTCCCAGACGGTGACGCCTTCACCGCCTGCCATGATCCTGGCTGGCGACTCACCTCGCGCGTGCGTACCCATATGCGTCGAGGGATGGAAGAAGTGGTCGCGATCCCAGGCCGAAAGTTCGTTGGATTGTTCGAGCATCTTTTTTCTCCTTGCAGGGAATTCTTCCGGCGTGCGCTAGGCGACGTCCAGACAAACGTATTTCAGATCGGTGAAGGCTTCGAGGCCATGGCGTGAGCCTTCGCGGCCAATGCCGGATTGCTTGACGCCGCCGAACGGGATCGGCGCGCCGGTGATCTTGACCCGGTTGATCGCGACCATGCCGTAGTCCAGCGCGCGGCCCAGGCGCGCCTGCCGCGCGCCGTTCTCGGTCACGACATAGGCGACGAGGCCATATTCGGTGGCATTGGCGCGGGCGACGACTTCCGCTTCGTCATCGAAGGGCGTTACGGCAGCGACCGGACCGAAGGTTTCTTCATGCATGATCAGCGCCGCGTCCGGCACGTCGACGAGCAGCGTCGGCTGGTAGAACAGCGATCCGGCCGCGGGGCGCTTGCCGCCGGTGAGGCAACGCGCGTCGCGAGCGAGGGCGTCGGCCACCTGCTCCTCCACCTTCTTGACCGCGCGCTCATGCATCAGCGGTCCGATGTCGGCGTCGCCGGAGAGTCCGTTGCCGGTGCGCAGCCGCTCGATGCGGCGGGCGAAGGCGGCGCAGAACCGGTCGTAGATCTGGCGCTGCACGTAGATGCGGTTGGCGGCAAGGCAATCCTGGCCGGAGGTGGCGAATTTGGCGTCGAGCGCGATCGCCACCGCCTTCTCGATATCGGCATCGTCGAAGACGATTAGCGGCGCATGGCCGCCGAGCTCCATGACCAGCCGCTTCATCGTCGACGCGCTCTGCGCGGCAATCAACCGGCCGACTTCGGTCGAGCCGGTGAAGCTCATGGCGCGCACGCGGGCATCGGCGCATATCGTTCCGACGATCGTTCGTGCGTCACCGGTGACGACGTTGAAGACGCCGGCCGGCAGTCCGGCGCGCTCGCCAAGCTCGGCCAACGCCAGGGCCGACAGCGGCGTTTCCGACGACGGATGCGCCACTACGGTGCAGCCGGCGGCGAGCGCTGCGGCAGCCTTGCGAGTGAGCATGGCGGATGGAAAATTCCACGGGGTCACGACGCCGACGACGCCGAGTGGCTCACGGCGCACGGTCATCTCGGCATTGGGCAGGTGGCTGGTGACGCTCTCGGCGTTGATGCGTTTTGCCTCCTCGGCATACCACTCGACGAAGGAGGCGGCGTAGTCGATCTCGCCGAGTGATTCCTTGAGCGGCTTGCCTTGTTCGAGCGTCATCAGCAGGGCCAGATCGTCCTTGGCAGCGACGATCAGATCGAACCATTTTCGCAAAATTCTGGAGCGCTCCTGCGGCATGGCCGAGCGCCAGGCCGGCAGGGCGCGGGCGGCCGCATCGATTGCCTCTGTCGTCTGCTTGGCATCGAGCGCGGCGACGAAGGCCACGGTGGCGCCGGTGGCCGGGTCGGTGACTTCGAAGCTCGCAGCCGAATGGCCGGCCGTCCAGTGACCGCCGACATAGCCAAGATCGCGCAATAGCCGGCGATCGGCAAGGCGGTCGAGTGCTTCGTGGCGGTGCGGGCGTGCAAAATGCGCGGACATTGATAGCTCCCTCACTTGGGATGTTCCCTCGATTGGGCGAAGCATCGGACGTGCCGGGCAAAAAAGGAGACTGTTTCGGCATCCGTTCGTAGAGAGATTGTCTCTATTGGATTGCCCGGGGAGACGATCTCTCTGCCCTGAAGCGCGCCGTGATGTTTCAGATTCGCTTCGTGCGCTTTAGGTTTTGATTTTACGCATGTCTTCGTCCCGAAACTGGTTCCCGATTTCGGGAGACATGCCTTACGCTTGCCCCGGCAGCAGATCGGCCACGGGCAACACGGTGTCTTCCTTCACCGTCTTGGTGACGATGTAGGTGAAGTAACGGTCGATGCCGATCTCGCGTTCGAGCAGGCTATCCACCAGCCGCTGATAGGCATCGATGTCGCGCGCCATCACCTTCAGGACATAGTCGACGCCGCCGCCGACCGACCAGCAGGCGACGATCTCGGGGATGTCGCGGATGACCCGCTCGAAACGGTCGAAATCGGCCTGGCGGTGGCTGGCCAATGTCACCTCCATCAGAACGGTCGCCACCGGCGCGATGACGCGCATGGCGATCGCGGCGTGGTAGCCCGAAACGATGCCGGCCTTCTCCAGCTTGCGCAGCCGCATCCAGCAAGGGGTCGGCGACAGGCCGACCTTCTCGGCCAGCGCCAGCTTGGTGATGCGCCCGTCGCGCTGGATGGCGTCCAGGATCTTGAGGTCGATCGGGTCGAGTTTCGCTGCCGCCATGCCGGCTCCGTTTTTTGCCCGGGACACCATGACGATGCATTATTTCGATTGTCAATTGCACTGATTTCGATCTCTAATAAGTCATGACATTATGGCAGCCAGATCCAGAGCTCATTCGACGACCAGCCTATCTATCGCTGGCCGACCAATTCGCCCGCGCGATCCATGACGGGCGGCTCGCCAACGGCGCGCGGCTGCCGACGCACCGCCGCCTTGCGGACGACTTGAAACTTTCGGTGCAGACCGTCAGCCGCGCCTATGAGGAACTGATCCGCCGCGGCCTGATCTCCGGCGAGGTCGGACGCGGCAGCTTCGTGCAGACGCAGCGCCGCGAGCCGGAGCCGCCCTACCTCCCTGAGCGGCTGGGCGAGGTCATCGATCTCTCCATCCTGAAGCCGGTTTGCGAGCCGATGCATCTGGAGAGGCTGAAGCAGGCGCTCTCCTGGCTATCCGAGAACCTGCCTTCGAGCTCGGCGCTGTCGTTCCGGCCGAACATGGTGTTCCCGCGCCACCGCGCGGTGGCGGTCGAGTGGCTGAAGCTTTGCGGCCTGGAAGCCTCGCCGCAGAACGTCAGCCTCACCAATGGCGCCACGGCCGGCATGACAGTGGCGTTGATGAGCGTCGCGCCACCCGGCTCGACTGTCGCCACCGAGGCGATCGGCCATCACACGCTGGTGCCGCTGGCCCGCTATCTCGGCTTCAATCTCGAGGGCTTGCCGATCGACGGCAACGGCCTTATCCCGGAAGCGTTGGACGAAGCCTGCCGGCTCTCGGATATCCGAGCCGTCTTCGTCCAGCCCTCGGTGATCAACCCGACGGCCACCTTGATGGACGCCGCTCGACGCGAGCAGATCGCGGCGGTCGCACGCAAGCACGACATCGCCATCATCGAGAACGACGTGCTTGGGCCTCTCGTCGAGGGTCGGCCGCCGGCCGTCGCCGCCTTCGCTCCAGAGCGAACCCTCTACGTCACCTCCTTTACCAAGATCGTCGTGCCGGGCCTGCGCATCGGCTATCTCGCGGTGCCGGACCGCTATGTCGCGGCCGTCGCCAACCGCCATCTCGTCTCGAACTGGATGGCGACACCAATGGTGGCGGAGATCGCGACGCGCTGGGTGAACGACGGCACGGCGATGGAGCTGGTCAACTGGCAGCGCGGCGCGCTGAGACGCAGGCAGGAAATCGCCGCCGAGGTGCTCACTGGAATAGACTATCGCGTCCATCGCGACGGGCTGCATCTTTGGCTGGAGCTGCCGGGCGACCGCGCCGAGGAGAGCTTCGTCGCGCAGGCGCGCCTGCGCGGCGTGGCGATCGCGCCGGGCACTTCTTTCCGCATCGCCGACACGCCCTGGCATCCGGCCGTGCGTATCTCGCTCGGTTCGACCACCGAAGGGGAACTGCGCGCCGGCTTGAGCGTTGTCGCCAAGCTCCTGCTTGGCGATCCGGAGCATCTCCTGCTCGCCATTTGATGCACAACAGAAGCGCAGATTGCCCTGAAATTGTGCCGCGCCCGAAATATTGTCATGATATTATTTTCCTAATTGACATGATTTGGCGCGTTTCGCATCGTTAAGGACACAGACTGCTCCAGAACGGGGAAACGTATTGCCCGCGCCCATCATCAAGGTCGATGCCATTTCGAAGAGCTTCGGCACCTTCAAGGTGCTGGACGGCCTGTCGATGCAGGTCATGCCGGGCGAGAAGCTGGCGCTGATCGGCCCGTCCGGATCCGGCAAGACGACGATCCTGCGCATCCTGATGACGCTGGAGAAGATCGACGGCGGCCACATCCAGATCGACGGCGAGCAGCTCTATCACATGGAGCGCAACGGCCAGTTGCTGCCGGCCGACGAGCGGCACCTGGCCAAGATGCGCCAGAAGATCGGCATGGTCTTCCAGCTCTTCAACCTGTTCCCGCACAAATGCGTCATGGACAACGTCACGCTGGCGCCGATGCTGACCAAGGGCGTCGCGCGCGCCGCCGCCGAAAAGCGGGCGATGGAGCTGCTCGACATGGTGGGGCTGGCCGACAAGGCCAAGGCGATGCCGGCGCAGCTTTCCGGCGGCCAGAAGCAGCGCGTCGCGATCGCCCGGGCGCTGGCGCTGTCGCCCAAGATCATGCTGTTCGACGAGGTCACCTCGGCGCTCGATCCCGAACTGGTCGAGGAGGTGCTCAACGTCATGCGCAAGCTTGCCGCCGAGACCGACATGACGATGCTGCTCGTCACCCACGAGATGGGCTTTGCCCACGACTTCGCCGACAGGGTGCTGTTCTTCGACCGCGGCAGGATCGTCGAGGAAGGCAAGCCCGATGAGATTTTCCGCCATCCCAAACAGGAACGTACGCAGGGTTTCCTGAAGAAGATCATCGCGGCCGGACATCGCGTCTGACCGCAATGCAAACGGGCGACGAAGTCGTCCCGGGCAACGAGCCGCCCTCGGGGTCCAAACGCCCAAGTGGGCAAACCAAGAAGATAGAAACAAGGAGTTGGGAACGATGAAGAAACTTGGCATTCTGGCTGGCGTCGCCGGCCTCGCAGTGGCCGCGGTGTTGGTCGCCTCCGGTGCGCGTTCGGCCGACGACGCCAAGCTGGAGCAGCTCAAACAGCAAGGCTTCGCCCGCGTCGCCATCGCCAATGAGCCGCCCTATACGGCGGTCGCCGCCGACGGCAAGGTCTCGGGCGCGGCGCCGGATGTGGCGCGCGAGATCTTCAAGCGCCTCGGCGTCAACGACATCGTCGCCTCCATCTCCGAATACGGCGCCATGATCCCCGGCCTGCAGGCCGGCCGCTTCGACGTCGTCACCGCCGGTCTGTTCATGAAGCCGGAGCGCTGCGCGGCGGTCGCCTATTCCGAGCCGGTGCTGTGCGATGCCGAGGCGATGCTGGTGAAGAAAGGCAATCCGAAGGGCTTCAAGAGCTATGAGGACATCGCCAAGGACAGCTCCGCCACCGTCGGTGCGCCCGGCGGCGGCACCGAGGAGAAGCTGGCGCTCAATGCCGGCGTGCCGCGTGATCGCGTCATCGTCGTGCCGGACGGCCAGAGCGGCCTGAAGATGGTGCAGGACGGCCGCATCGACGCCTATTCGCTGCCCGTTCTGTCGATCAACGACCTAGTCAAGAAGGCCAATGACCCGAACCTCGAAGTGATCGCGCCGGTGCAGGGCGCACCCGTCTATTGCGACGGCGCCGCCTTCAAGAAGGGCGACGAGGCGCTGCGCGACGCCTATGACGTCGAACTCGCCAAGATGAAGAAGTCCGGCGAGTTCGCCAAGATCATCGAACCCTACGGCTTCTCCGCCAAGGCGGCGATGTCGACGACGCGCGAGAAGCTCTGCGCGGCGAAGTAGTGCGCTTTGCCTTCTCCCTGCTGCGGGGAGAAGGTGGCCCGAAGGGCCGGATGAGGGGCGGCGCCAGCAGTTCAAGGTTAGCGCTGCCCTTCACCTGCCTGCCCGTCCTTCGCAGCAGCTGCGGAGGGTGAACCGGCATCTTCTCGCCGTTCAACGGGGAGAAGGAACCTAAACCGCAAAACGTTGGAACCCAATGACCCAGTGGTCCGGCTATCTCGGCCTGATATTGCAAGGAGCGCTTGTCACCATCGAGCTGACGCTGATGGGATCGGTGCTGGCGCTTGTCATGGCTTTCCTCGCCGGCATGGGCCGCGTGTCGCGCTTCTTCTTTGTCCGGGCGCTGGCCACGACCTATATCGAGTTCTTCCGCGGCACCTCGATCTTCGTGCAGCTGTTCTGGGCCTATTTCGTGTTGCCCTTCGCCGGCCTGTCGCTGACGCCCTTGCAGGCCGGCGTGCTGGCGCTGGGGCTCAATGTCGGCGCCTATGCCGCCGAGGTGGTGCGCGGTGCTATCCTTTCGATCGGCCGCGAACAGTATGAAGCCTGCACGGCGCTCAATCTCGGCCGCTGGCAAGGCATGCGCCACGTGATCCTGCCGCAGGCGCTGCTGGTCATGCTGCCGACCTTCGGCAACAACGCGATCGAACTGCTGAAGGCGACTTCGGTCGTGTCGCTGATCTCGCTCGCCGATCTCACCTTCCAGGCGCAGGTGGTGCGCTCACAGACCGGCAGCACGCTGATGCCCTTCGTCTCCGTGCTCGTCATCTATTTCGTGCTCGCGTTGATCATCTCCTGGGGCGTGCGTTCGCTGGAGCGCCGCATGGCACGCGGCCTCGACGGAGTGCGTGTGTAATGGAATGGGATTGGGATTTTGTCCGGCAGATCATGCCGACGCTGATCCAGGGCGTGAAGATCACCATCCTGGCGACGGTGCTCGGCTCGGTCCTGGCCGCGATCGTCGGCCTGGCTATCGCGCTGGCGCGGCGCTCGCCGAACCGGGCCGTGTCGCGCAGCGTCGGCTGGTTCGCCGAATTCATCCGCGGCACGCCGCTCCTGGTGCAGCTCTATTTCATCTTCTACGTGCTGCCCGATTTCGGCATCCTGTTGCCGCCTCTGGTGGCCGGCGTCATCGGGCTTGGCCTGCACTACGGCACCTATACGGCAGAGGTTTATCGCGCCGGCATCGACAACGTGCCGCGCGGCCAGTGGGAGGCCGCCAAGGCCTGCAACCTGAGCGGCCACCACACCTGGACGCATGTCATCCTGCCGCAGGCGATCCCGCCGATGATCCCGGCCCTGGCCAACTATTTCATCGCCATGTTCAAGGAGACGCCGCTGCTTTCGGCGATCACCGTGCTGGAACTGATGAACCAGGCCAAGAGCGTGGCCAACAGCTATTATCGCTATATCGAGCCGATGACGCTGGTCGGCGCCTTCTTCCTCGTCATCAGCCTCTGCTCCGTCGTACTCTTGCGCTGGCTGGAGCACCGCTACGGCAGGATCGAAAGATGAAAGTCATGAAACCGTTGCCCGAAATCCGGCTGGCGCCGAACCGGCCAGCCCTCGATGCGCGTCCGCTCGAAAAACGCGTCGGCTTGATCGCTCTGGCGACCGACCACACCAGCGAGGTCGACTTCCGCCGCATGGTGGCGAGCGAGCGGATCGGCATCTATGTCGCGCGCGTCCCCTATGCCAATCCGACGACGCCGGAGAATTTGCGCAAGATGCAGCCGTCGCTTTCGGCGGGCGCGGCGCTCATCCTGCCGGACGAGCCGCTCGACGCCATCTGCTACTCCTGCACCTCGGCCTCCGTGGTGATCGGCGACGCCGAGATCGAAGCTGCCATCCAGGCGGCCAAACCGAACGTCCCCGTGGTCACGCCACCGATGGCGGGCGTGCGCGGCCTGAAGGCTTTCGGGGTGAAGCGGATCAGCATCCTCACACCTTACACCGTCGAGACCAGCCGGCCGATGGCGGCCTATTTCGCAGCGCACGGCTTCGATATCGAGAGCTTCACCTGCCTCGGCTTCGAGGACGACCGCGAGATGGCGCGGATCAAGCCTGCCTCCCTCGTCGAGCTGGCGCGCAAGGCCATGCATGCCCAGGCCGACGCGCTGTTCGTCTCGTGCACGGCATTGCGCGCGGCGCTTGCCGTTCCGGGCATGGAAGAGGCGATCGGACGTCCGGTCGTCACCAGCAACCAGGCCAGCGCCTGGAATTGCCTGCGGCTCTGCGGCGACGAGGCACCGCGGCCGGAGTTCGGCCGGCTGATGACAAAGCCATTGGCTCAGTGATCGGAATGCCAGTGAACGAAATGGCAGTCACGCTTCAGCATATTCGCGCTGCGCGCAAAAATATTGCCGGCAAAGTCGAGCGGACGCCCGCCGTTCAGTCGCCAAGCCTGTCGGATCGCGCAGGCCATCCCGTCTACCTCAAGCTGGAGCATCACCAGACCACCGGCGCGTTCAAACTGCGCGGCGCGTCCAACGCCATCGCCGCGCTGAGCCCGCAGGACAGATCGCGCGGCATCGTCGCGGCATCGACCGGCAATCACGGCCGCGCGCTCGCGCATGCGGCCAAGCTCGAGGGCATGCGCGCGGTGATCTGTATGTCGAAGCTGGTGCCCGAGAACAAGCTCGATGCCATCCGCCGCCTCGGTGCGGATATCCGCATCGTCGGCAACAGTCAGGACGATGCACAGCGGGAGGTCGACAGGTTGGTCGCGGAGGAGGGGCTCGTCATGCTGCCGCCCTTTGACCACCCGGACATCGTCGCCGGGCAAGGCACGCTGGGATTGGAGATCATGGAGCAGGTTCCGGACGCAGCAAGCGTGCTGGTGCCGCTCTCCGGCGGTGGATTGGCGGCGGGCGTCGCCGCGGCCGTCAAGGGTGTGAGTCCAGGCACCAACGTCATCGGCATCTCGATGGAGCGAGGCGCCGCAATGAAGGCGAGCCTCGATGCCGGTCGGCCGGTGCAGGTCGAAGAACCACCGACGCTCGCGGATTCGCTCGGCGGCGGCATCGGCCTCGACAACCGCCTGACCTTTGCCATGTGCCGCGACCTGCTCGACGACGTCATCCTGCTCTCAGAGGAGGAGATCGCCGCCGGCATCCGCCATGCCTATGAGGAAGAGCGCGAGATCATCGAAGGCGCGGGCGCCGTCGGCATCGGCGCGCTGCTTGCCGGAAAGGCGAAGGCGAAAGGCCCGACCGTCCTCCTCCTGTCCGGCCGCAATATCGACATGAGCCTGCATCGCCGCATCGTCTGCGGCGACCCTGCACCGGAGGAGAGCGCCGCATGAGCCGCATGACCATCCTCACCGAAGCGGAACTGCGCAAGATCGTGACGCTCGATCTCGACGCCGTCGCCTGCGTCGAGAATGCCTTCCGCGCTCTTGCCACGAAGCAAGTGGTGATGCCGCCGATCTTGAGGCTCGACATTCACGAGCATCGCGGCGAGGTCGACGTGAAGTCCGCCTATGTGCCCGGCATCGACGGCTTCGCCATCAAGATCAGCTCCGGCTTCTTCGACAATCCGAAGCTCGGCCTGCCGAGCGGCGGCGGCATGATGGTGCTGCTTTCAGCAAAAACCGGTGTAGTCGAGGCGCTGCTGCTCGACAACGGCTATCTGACTGATGTCCGCACGGCGGCCGCCGGCGCTGTCGCGGCCAAGCATCTGTCGCGCGAAGATTCCAGCGTAGCCGCGATCTTCGGCGCCGGCTTGCAGGCCGGCCTGCAATTGGAAGCCTTGCGCCTTGTGAGGCCGATCGAGGAAGCGCGCATCTGGGCGCGCGATGCCGCCAAGGCCGAGGCGACCGCCGCCCGCCTGCGCGAAAGGCTTGGCATCATGGTGCGCGCCGAGCCGGACGCCGCGAAGGCGGCGGCAGATGCCGACATCATCGTCACCACCACGCCTTCGACCGAACCGCTGATCAAGGCCGGATTCGTCTCGGCCGGCCAGCACATCACCGCCATGGGTTCCGACGCCGAGCACAAGAACGAGATCGCGCCGGCGATCCTTCGCCTGGCCGATCTCTACGTCGCCGACAGCGCGAAGCAGACGCGGCGTCTCGGCGAACTCCATCATGCCATCGAAGCAGGTGTGATGCCCGCCGACGCCGAAGTCACCGAACTCGGCCAGATCATCGCCGGGAAGAAGCACGGCCGACGCTCGGCCGGCGACATCACCATCGCCGACCTCACCGGCACCGGCGTGCAGGATACCGCGATCGCCACTTTGGCCCGCGACCGCGCGCGGGCGGCGAAGGCCGGAACGATTTTGGAAAGCTGATGCTGGCCGTAAAGGCCCAAAAACGAGGACCAACAAAATGCAGCCAAACCTGAAATTCTCGCGAAGCGAATTTGCCGATCGCCTCGCCAAGACACGGAAAGCCATGCAGGCCAAGGGGGTCGATCTCTTGATCGTCAGCGATCCCTCCAACATGGCCTGGCTGACCGGCTATGACGGCTGGTCCTTCTATGTTCATCAGGCGGTCATCGTGCCGCCTTCGGGCGAGCCGGTCTGGTATGGCCGCGGCCAGGACGCCAACGGCGCCAAGCGCACCGCTTATCTCGCGCATGACAACATCATTGGCTACGCCGACCACTATGTGCAGTCGACCGAGCGGCACCCGATGGACTACCTCGCCAGCGTGCTGGCCGAGCGCCGCTGGGACAAGCTCACCATCGGCGTCGAGATGGACAATTACTGGTTCTCCGCCGCGGCCTTTGCCTCGCTGCAGAAGCACCTGCCCAACGCCCGGTTCGTCGACGCCACCGCGCTGGTCAACTGGCAGCGCGCGGTGAAGAGCGCGACCGAGATCGACTACATGCGCAAGGCCGCGCGCATCGTCGAAGCCATGCATAAGCGCATCGTCGACAAGATAGAGGTCGGCATGCGCAAGTGCGATCTGGTCGCCGAGATCTACGATGCCGGCACGCGCGGCGTCGAGGGCATCGGCGGCGACTATCCGGCGATCGTGCCGCTCTTGCCGTCGGGCGCCGACGCCTCGGCGCCGCATCTCACCTGGGACGACAAGCCGATGAAGGCGGGCGAGGGCACGTTCTTCGAGATCGCCGGCTGCTACAACCGCTACCATTGCCCGCTGTCGCGCACCGTCTTCCTCGGCAAGCCGACGCAGGCCTTCCTCGACGCCGAGAAGGCGACACTGGAAGGCATGGAAGCAGGCCTTGCCGCGGCGAAGCCGGGCAACGCCTGCGAGGACATCGCCAACGCCTTCTTCGCGGTGCTGAAAAAGTACGGCATCGTCAAGGACAACCGCACCGGCTACCCGATCGGCATCTCCTATCCGCCGGACTGGGGCGAGCGTACGATGAGCCTGCGCCCCGGCGATCGCACCGAGCTCAAGCCCGGCATGACCTTCCATTTCATGACCGGCCTTTGGCTGGAGACGATGGGCCTGGAGATCACCGAGTCGATCCTGATCACCGAGACCGGCGTCGAATGTCTGGCCAATGTGCCGCGCAAGCTGTTCGTGAAGGACTGAGGCAATGTCAGCTCTGCGTCCATCTCCGATCACGCCGACTGTCGACTTCGAGCGCGACGGCGTGCAGCACGGCTTCCTGCGCCTGCCTTACAGCCGCGACGATTCGGCCTGGGGTTCGGTGATGATCCCAACCTGCGTGATCCGCAACGGCAAGGGGCCGGCGGCACTGCTCACCGGCGGCAATCACGGCGACGAATATGAAGGGCCGCTGGCGCTCTACGAGCTTGCGCGCACGCTCGACCACAAGGATGTCACCGGCACGGTCATCATCGTGCCAGCGATGAACTATCCGGCGTTCCGCGCCGGCACGCGCACGTCGCCGATCGACAAGGGCAATATGAACCGCAGCTTCCCCGGCCGGCCCGACGGCACGGTGACGGAGAAGATCGCCGACTATTTCCAGCGTGAGCTGCTCCCGCGGGCGGACATCGTGTTCGACTTCCACTCCGGCGGAAAGACGTTGGATTTCGTGCCGTTCTGCGCTGCGCACACGCTGCCCGACAAGGCGCAGGAAAAGAAGGCCTTCGCGACGGTCGAGGCTTTTTCGGCGCCGTTCTCGATGCGCATGACCGAGATCGACATGGTCGGCATGTACGACACGGCGGCCGAGGAGATGGGCAAGGTCTTCGTCACCACGGAGCTCGGCGGCGGCGGCACGTCACGGGCTGAGACGGTGCGGATCGCCCGGCGCGGCGTGCTCAACGTGCTGCGCCATGCCGGTATCGTTGCTGGTGCGGTCGAGAAGGACAGAACCCGCTGGCTCGACATGCCCTCGGGCGATTGCTTTGCCTTTGCAGAGGAGGACGGCTTGATCGAAACGATGGTCGATCTCGGCGAGAAAGTGGACGAGGGGCAGGTCGTGGCGCGCATCCATTCGACCGGCCGCACCGGCATGGCGCCGCAGGAGATCAGGGCAAGGATGTCGGGCCTGCTGGCAGCGCGCCATTTCCCGGGCCTGGTCAAGGCCGGCGATTGCGTCTCGGTGCTTGCCGTCGAGGTCAACTGACCGCGGCGTCACCTGTCATACAGAGCGTTTGAGAAAGCGAGCCGTGCGCAGGCGCCCAATTGCCTGCGTACGGCCGCTTTCAACCGCGGAATTGGTAGGCGGCAATGGACTCCGGTTTCATCTCGATCGAGAAACCCGGCGCCGCCGGCGGCATGTAGGCCGCGTTCTCGATGACGCAGGGCTCGAGGAAATGCTCGTGCAGGTGATCGACATATTCGATCACTCGGCCCTGCTTGGTGCCGGAAACAGCGACATAGTCGATCATCGAAAGATGCTGGACATATTCGCACAAGCCCACGCCACCGGCATGCGGCCAGACCGGCAGGCCGAACTTGGCCGCGATCAGCAGGACGGCCAGCACCTCGTTGAGCCCGCCCATGCGGCAGGAATCGATCTGCACAACGTCGATGGCGCCGCCGGCGATGAACTGCTTGAACATGATGCGGTTCTGGCACATTTCGCCCGTCGCGACCTTGATTGGCGCCACCGCGTTGCGGATTTTCGCATGGCCAGCGACATCGTCCGGACTGGTCGGCTCCTCGATGAAGAATGGCTTGGCGAAGGCCAGATCGCGCAGCCAGTCGATCGCCTGGCCGACCTCCCAGACCTGGTTGGCGTCGATCATCAGGTGGCGGTCCGGACCGATCACTTCGCGGGCGATCCTGAGACGACGGATGTCGTCGGCGCGATCGCGACCCACTTTCAACTTGATGTGATTGAAACCCTGGTCGACCGCTTCCCGGCAGAGCCGCCGCAGCTTGTCATCCGGATAGCCGAGCCAGCCGGCCGAGGTGGTGTAGCAGGCATAGCCTTCGCGCTCGAGCGTGGCGATGCGCTCGGCCTTCCCCGCTTCGGCTCGCTTCAGAATCTCCAGCGCCTCGGCTGGCGTGATCGCATCAGTGAGATAGCGGAAGTCGACGATGCGCACGATCTCTTCAGGGCTCATCTCGGCGACCAGGCGCCAGACCGGCTTGCCAGCTTCCTTCGCCCACAGGTCCCAGACCGCATTGACCACCGCGCCGACGGCGAGATGCATGGCGCCCTTGTCCGGGCCGATCCAGCGCAACTGGCTGTCGCCGGTCACGTGATGCCAGAAACGGCCGGGATCCTCTCTGACCCAGTCGAGGTCGAGCCCGGCGACGAGATGGCGCAGCGCCTCGATCGCCGCGCAGCAGATATCGTTGCCGCGGCCGATCGTGAAGGTGAGCCCATGGCCGTTCAGCGAGGGTACGTCGGTGTCGAGGATGACGTAGGCCGCGGAATAATCCGGATCGGGGTTCATCGCGTCCGACCCGTCGAGGCTTTGCGAGGTTGGAAAGCGCAGGTCGAAAACTCGAAGATCGGTAATGCGGGTCATGCTCGGTGCCTCATCAGATCGACCAGCCGCCGTCGATATTATAGGCCTGTCCGGTCGTATAGGTGGCGCCGGCGAGATAGACTGCAAGATCGGCAATCTCCCCAGCCGTGCCCAGCCTGCCCATCGGCTGGCGGGCGATAAAGGCTGCGCGAGCCGCTTCGTAGTCGCCTTGGGCGCGCATGCGGCTTTCGAGCGACGGGCTCTCCACCGTGCCGGGGCAGATCGCATTGCAGCGGATGCCTCTAGCGACATAGTCGGCGGCGATCGATTTGGTCAGGCCGATCACGGCCGCCTTGGTCACGCCATAGGCGAAGCGGTTAGGCACGCCCTTCGGGGCGCCAGCGACCGAGGACATGTTGATGATCGCGCCGTCGCCGCGCTCCAGCATGCCGGGCAGCACGGCGCGGATGGTGCGGATCATGGCGCGCACATTGAGATTGAAGGCGAAGTCGAGGTCGTCGTCCTTCATCTCGAGGATGGAGCCGGAATGGACGAAGCCGGCGCAGTTGAACAGCACGTCGACGCGGCCGATCTCGGCGAAGGCTGCCGCGACAGCCGCATCGTTCAGAACGTCGAGCTTGCGGGTTACGATCGCTTTACGGCCGTTGAGCTCGGCCAGCGCGGCTTCGTTGATGTCGGTGGCGTGGACAGCGGCGCCAGCCTTGGCAAAGGCCAGCGCGCTTGCCCGACCGATGCCCTGCGCCGCCGCGGTAACGACCACGATTTTCCCCGTCAGATCAGCCATGTTGTTTTGTCTCCGTCTTTCAGCCGAGTCGCGGACGCCGCTCGACGATATAGATGTGGTCCGCAGC
Source organism: Mesorhizobium sp. WSM4884 (assembly GCF_029625675.1). Taxonomy (NCBI): domain Bacteria; kingdom Pseudomonadati; phylum Pseudomonadota; class Alphaproteobacteria; order Hyphomicrobiales; family Phyllobacteriaceae; genus Mesorhizobium; species Mesorhizobium sp. WSM4884. The sequence continues at coordinate 96,802 of NZ_JARTVO010000005.1, read as the reverse complement.
CAGCACGACCTCATCGCGCTGGTTCAAAACTTCGACGCGCTCGATGACGCGCCCTGAGTCCGGCCGTTTCGGATCGTCTTCTTTTGCTGCGATCGTCGTGCGCGTGCGGATCGTATCGCCGATGAAGACCGGCTTGATGAAGCGCAGCCTGTCATAACCATAGGAGAAGGCGACCGGATTGACGACGCTCGCCGTCAGGCCGACGCCGACGGAAAACACCAGCGTGCCATGCGCGATGCGCTGACCGAAAGGCGTCGTCTTCATGAACTCGGCGTCCATGTGGTGCGGAAAGAAATCGCCGGTGTGACCGGCATGGACGACGAAGTCGGTCTCGGTGATGGTGCGGCCGCTGGTGAGCCGCGACGAGCCGATCTCGTAGTCTTCGAAATACATGACCTGTTCCATCTCGTGCCCTACGGTTTTGCGGCCGGCGGCGTCGCCGGCGCGGCGCTCGATTTATAGGCGGCCTCGACCAGCGCCATGGTGTTCCAGGCGTCCTCGACGGAACTGACCAGCTCGGCGTCCTCGCCAGACGCGAAGCGCTGGACATTGGCCATGCGTCCGACAAAGGCGTCGGGAAACCATTCGCCGGCGAGCGGCACGCTCACCCAGTCCGACCCGCCCTTCGGGTAGATTTCCAAAACGTCAGGCTCGCCGCGCGGATAGTCGAGATTGAGGCCGAGCTTGACGTAGGCGGCGCCTTCGGTGCCGCAGATGCGAAACTCGCAGGCTTGGTGGCGGCGCCCGAACTTGTGGTCGTGATTGATCGAGAGCGCGCAGCGCACCGTCTCGCCATAGTCGAGAATGGCGCTGGTGCGGGTCTGCGCGACCTTGTGATTGGGATGACCCAAGGTCTTGGCGTGCACGCCTTTGGGGTCGCCGAGAAGCTGCCGGATCAGGTCTAGATAGTGGATCGAATGCATGGCAATCTCGACGCGCGGCGCCTTGAGCAGGAATTCCCAGAGCTGCCACGGGGTGGCCAGCGCCAGCCAGGCGTCGAAGTCGACGACCTCGCCAAGCCAGCCCTCGGCGATCGCATCTTTCAGCGCCAGCATCATCGGCGCGAAGCGGAGCTGGAAATTCACGGCAGCCTTGAGGTTTTTGGCGCGGCAGATTTCGAGGATCTCGGTCGCCTCGCCGAGATAGTTGCCCATCGGCTTCTGGATCAATGCGACCGCATCGTCGGGCAGAGCCTTCAGCACTTCGGCGTGCCGGCCGGGTGGCGTTGCGAGATCGAAGATCGCGTCCTTGACGGCGGACGCCTCGTCCACCGAGCGGAACGCCGTCACGCCCCATTGCTCAGCCAGTTTTCCGGCCTTGGCATGGCCGGGATCGTAGAGGCCGGCAACCGGAAAGCCGGCCTTGCGATAGGCCGGAAAATGCGCGTCGCCGACGATCGAGCCGGCACCGAAGGTGACGATCGGGCGCGGCTTCGCAGGAGCCGGCCAGGACTGCGCCAGCGATCGAGGATCGAAAGCGTCAGTCATGGTGGAAGACTTCATCCATCATCGCCCACCATTCGCCTTCCTGCCTGGTCGGCAAAGGCTCCTGGCAAGGCATGCAGACCGCCCACCATTCCTGGGTCTTGGGGTCCGCGGCCATCTTGGCCATGTCGGCGGCGTAGTCGGTGCCGTGATACTCGAAATAGGAGAACAGCAGGTTCTCCGGCCGCTTGAGGTAGATCGAGTAGTTCCTGATGTTGCAGGCCGAGATCATCTTGAGCACGTCCGGCCAGACGGCGGCGTGCAGGCGCGCATATTCCTCGACCTTCTCCGGCTTGAGGCCGAGCACCATGCCCATTCGCTGCATCTCAATCCCTCCGTTCGGTGACGGTGACGTCGAATTCGGCGATGCTGCGCGCCTTGAGCGCATCGAAATCCCAGTCGATGCCGAGGCCTGGCTCGCTCGGCGCCAGCGCATGGCCGTTCTCGATCACCATCTTCTTGCCCGTCAACTCGTCCAGTTGCGGAATGTATTCGACATATTTGCCGTTCGGCACCGCGCAGGCCAGGCTGACATGCAACTCCATCAGGAAATGCGGGCAGATGGGCATGTCGAAGGCTTCCGCCATATGCGCCACCTTCAGCCAGGGCGTGATGCCACCGACGCGGCCGACGTCGACCTGCACGATGTTGCAGCCGCCCTTCTGCATATATTCGCGGAAATGACGGATCGAATAAAGCGACTCGCCGACCGCCACCGGCGTAGCGGTCGAATTCGACAGCCGCACATGGCCATCGATGTCGTCGGCCGGCAGCGGCTCCTCGATCCAGGCGAGATCGAGATCGCGCAGCCGCTCGGCGCGCCGGATGGCCTCGTCGACGGAAAAACCCTGGTTGCAGTCGGTCATGATCTCGTAGCCGTCGCCGACGGCCTGGCGCACCGCGGACAGCCGGGCGAAGTCCTCCGAGCCATGCGGCCTGCCGATCTTCACCTTGGAGCCGGTGAAGCCTTTCGCCTTGGCCGCCAACGCATCCTCGACGAGCGCTTCCGTCTCGATGTGCAGCCAGCCGCCTTCGGTGGTGTAGAGCGGACAGCGATCCTTGGCGCCGCCGGCAAGCTTCCAGAGCGGCAGCTTCTGCTTGCGCGCCCGAAGATCCCAAAGCGCGGTGTCGATCGCAGCGAGCGCGATGGCCGTGATGGCGCCGATCGTCGTGGCATGGGTCGCGAATTCGAGATCGTGCCAGATGGCCTCGATCCGGTCGGCATCCTCACCGATCAGCCGCGGCGCGAGGTGGTCGGCCAGAAGCCGCATCACCGAAGAGCCGCCAGTTCCGATCGTGTAGGAATAGCCCATGCCGACCGCGCCGTCGGCGTCGGTGATGGTGACGATCGGAGTCTCCTGGCTGACGAAACTCTGGATCGCGTCGGTGCGCTTCACCTTCGGCACCAGATCGACCATTGCAAGCTCGACTTTCTCGATCTTCGCCATCGTCAGCTCCTCAAGGATTTACCGGTTTCGGCGGAAAAGAGATGCGCCTGCGACAGGTCGAAGTGCATCACGACACGGTCGCCCGCCCTCAGGGGCCTGGGGTTCAGCATGCGCGAGACCCAGTCGCGGCGGTCGAAGTCGGCGAACACCAGGGTTTCGTTGCCGAGCGGCTCCGTCACCGTCACGGGCAGCTCCGTCTCATAAACGTCCGCCGCGTCGCCGGAGTGCAAACCATGGCCAGCCGGATAGAGATCGTCGGGGCGCAGCCCGAACACCACCTTGTCGCCGGCGCCGACCTTGGCCTTGAACCGTCCGGGCAGCGGCAGGCTCTGGCCGCTGGCGAAGACGACCTTGCCGTCGTCGACGGTCGCCTCCTGCAGGTTCATCGGCGGCGAGCCGATGAACCCAGCGACGAAGCGCGTCGCCGGCCGCTGGAAGACTTCGTCCGGTGTGCCGACCTGCTCGATATGGCCGTCGCGCATGATGACGATGCGGTCGGCGAGCGTCATCGCCTCGACCTGGTCGTGCGTGACGTAGATGACGGTGGACTTCACCTTGGCGTGCAGCTTCTTGATCTCGGTGCGCATCTGGGTGCGCAGCTTGGCGTCGAGATTCGAGAGCGGCTCGTCGAACAGGAAGACGTCCGGATCGCGCACGATGGCGCGGCCCATGGCGACGCGCTGGCGCTGGCCGCCGGAGAGCTGCGAAGGGCGGCGCTCCAGCAGCGCGTCGAGGCCGAGAATGGCCGAGGCCTCGGCGACGCGACGGTCCATCTCCTCCTTCGGCGCGCCGGCGATCTTCAGCGAGAAGCCGAGATTCTCGCGCACCGTCATATGCGGATAGAGCGCGTAGGACTGGAACACCATCGAGATGTTGCGCGAGCGCGGCGGCAGGTCGTTGACGACGCGGCCGCCGATCTCGATCGTGCCGCCGGAGATGTCCTCCAGCCCGGCGATCATGCGCAGCGTGGTCGACTTGCCGCAGCCCGACGGCCCGACGAGCGCGATGAACTCGCGGTCGGCGACGTCGAGGTCGATGCCGTGCACGATCTCCATGTTGCCGTAACGCTTGGTGAGTTTCTTGAGCGAGACAATCGCCATCGGATCAACCTTTCACCGCGCCGGAGGTCAGGCCGCCGACGAGGTGTTTTTGCACGATGAAGGTGAGGATAAGCGCCGGAATGATCATAACCACGGCCAGCGCGCACATGCCGCGCCAATCGATGGTGAATTCGGCGGTGTAGTCGAGCAGCCCGACGGGCAGCGTCTTGGAGTTAATCGAGCGCGTCAGCTGGGAAGCCAGCGCAAACTCGTTCCAGGAGGTTAGGAAGGCGAAGATGCCGGCTGACGCGATGCCCGGCCCGGCAAGCGGAAACTCGACCTGCCAGAAGGCCTGCCAGCGCGTGCAGCCGTCGATCTGTGCCGCCTCGGCCAAGTCCTTCGGCACCTGGCGGAAGAAGCCATCGATCAGCCAGATGGTGAAGGGCACGTTCAGCGCGACATAGGCCAGGATCAGGCCGAAATGCGTGTCGATGATGTCGAGCCGCGCATAGACGAAGAACAGCGGCAGCGAGAGCGCGATGCCGGGCACGGTGCGCGTCAGCATCAGGCCGAGGAACATCGCCGATTTGCCGCGGAAGCGGTAGCGCGCGAACGCGTAACCGCCGGCCATGCCGATGGCGATGGCAATCACGGTAGACGTGACCGAGATGATCAGCGAGTTGCGGAAGTAGTCCAGGACGGGGATACCGCCCTTGCCGACGCCGCTGAACATGGCGATGTAGGCGTCGAGCGAGACCTGCTGCGGGATCCAGACCGGCGGCTTGGCGAGGATCTCGACCGTCGGCCGCAGCGAGGACAGCACGATCCAGATGCCGGGCAGGCAGATCAAAAGCATGGCAAGGAACAGGCCGACGCGGTGCGCGACGGTTGCAGCGCGGCGCTTCAGGCGGGCGGATGCGTTGGCGTCCATTCTCACCACTCCGCGCCGATCTGGGTGCTCGCCGCGGCGAGCTTCTTGAAGAAATAGACGGTGAAGACGATCGACAGCAGGATCGAAAAATAGGCCATCGCGTTGGCAACGCCCATGCGCGCGTCGCTGTAGGCGGTGCGCGCCACCAGCGTCCACAAAAGTTCCGTGCGGCCTGCCGGGCCGCCATCGGTCATGATCTTGACGATGTCATAGGCGCGCGCGACGTCGAGCGAGCGGATGGTCATGGCGATATAGGCGAAGGGCATGATGAAGGGCCAGGTCACATAGCGGAAGGTCTGCCACGGCGTGCAGCCGTCGACGCGCGCCGCCTCGACCGGCTCCTTCGGCATGGCGAGCAGGCCGGCCAGGATCAGGATCGCGAAGATCGAAGTCGACGACCAGATCTCGGCGATGGAGATGGCGATGAAGGCGAGATGGCCTTCGATCAGCCAGGGGATCGCGTCCTGCGTGATGCCCAGCGACTGCAATGCGTTGTTCACCAGCCCGATATTGTCGTTGAACATGAACTTGAACTGGAAGCCGACCAGGATCGGCGAGAACATCATCGGGAACATCATGATGGTGCGCAGCAGCCGCTGGCCGCGGCTGGCCTTCTCGACCAGCAGCGCCAGGCCGAGCCCCAGCAGCATCTCGAGATTGAGCGCTATGGTGAGCAGAAGCACGGTGCGGCCGAAAGCCCACCAGAAATTCGCGTCGGACAGAATGTTGCGATAGTTGCGCAGCCCGATGAAGGTGAAGAAGGTCTCCGGCCGGGTCAGCCTGAACGGCGTGAAGCTGGAATAGAAGGACAGGCAGAGCGGCACGACCACCACGGCCGCCAGCACGAGCACGGCCGGCAGCAGAAGAAGGGTTGGCGCGGAAAGCCGCTTGGCCGTCATGCAATGTCCCAAGATATCTGCGCGGCCGGCGATCCAATCGCAGGGCGGCCGCATCGGTCAAAGCGGCGCCGGCCACAAGACCGGCGCCGCTGGGAGGATGGTTCCTTAAAGCGCGTCGTGCTGAAACGAATTCAGGCGACGCTCTTTAATTCCTTGTTCTTGTGCATGTCGTCTTCGCAAAACCGCTGCACACTTTTGCGCGACATGCATTAGAGCTTGCCGGCGTCCTCGAGGATCTGCGTCGCCTTGGCGGCCGCGTCGTCGAGCGCCTGCTTGGAGGTCTTGTCGCCGAGGATGGCGGCCTGCAGCTCCGGATAGACGGCGTTGGAGATCTCGATCCACTCCGGGGTCTGCGGCACCGGGAAGGCGTTCTTGGCGGCTTCCTGGAAGGCCTGCAGCACCTCGGTCTTGTAAGGGTCGGACTTCGCTTGCTCGAGGTCCCATTCCCAGACCTTGGTGCGGGTGGGCAGCGGGCCGGCGGCTGCCTCCAGCTTCTGGCTGTCCTCATTGGTCAGCCACCAGACGAGCGAGGCGGCGGCTTCCTTGTTGGCGCAGTTCTCGGTCACCGAGAAGCCGTGCGCGCCGGACCAGCCCGAGCGCTTGCCGGACGAACCCTTCGGCTGGACCTTGACGCCGACATTGCCTGCAATCTTCGACGATTTCGGGTCGTTGAAGAAGCCAGCCCAGCCCGGCCAGTCGAGGTTGATCGCCACGGTGCCGGAAGCGAAGCCCTGGCCGAGATCGTCCCACAGATAGTTGGTCGTGCCGGCGGGCACGGCCTTCGCCTTGTAGAGCTTGACGAACCAGTCGAGCGCCTTGACGCCGGCGTCCGAGTTGAAGGCCGGCTTGCCGTCCTTGTCGAGATATTCGCCGCCGTCGGCAATCAGCATCTCGTAGAAGCGGCCGTTGATCGCCTCTTCCTTGCCGGCATATTGCGTGCCGTAGAAATCGGGCGGGCTGGCGAAGAATTCCGCCTGCTGGGCCATCTCGTCGAAGGTGTCCGGGGGAGCGAGGTCCTCGCCGTATTTCTCCTTATAGGCCTTCTTCTTGGCTTCGTCCTGATAGAGGCTCTTCTGGTAGTAGAGTGCCGAGACGTCGAACTGCGCGCGCGGCAGCATCACCAGCTTGCCGTCGAGCGTCCCCGCCGCGATGTTGGCCGGGACGAAGGCGTCGATCTCCTCCTTAGGCAAGAGCTTGGCGAGATCGGTGTAGATGCCCGGATATTGCGGCGCGAATGAGGTGTGGTTGGAACCGACGCACCAGGTGATCGAATTGGAGGCGATGTCCGACTTGATCTCCTTGTCGAGATCGAAGTGGTTCTTCTTGGAGATGACGTTGACCTTGGCGCCGGTCGCCTTCTCCCACTCGCCGATGCGCTCGTAGAGCTTTTCGTATTGTTGGCCGCCGATCAGCTTGGCGTCGATGGTGACGCCGGGAAATTTGCCCGGCAGGTCGGCCGCGAATGCAGCGCCCGATGCCATGAGCAATGCGCCGGCGGCGACGCCGGAAAGCAATCTATTCATGAATTCCTCCCTGGACGGCCGGTGGCCGTCACGACCTGAAGCTCAACGCTTCATTCATATGCAAACAAAATATTCATAAGTCGTCAAGCTGAAACTTCTTCCCAATGAAGGCGCTCTTGCGTATATGAAGATGAAAATTCACCAGAGGGGCATCCGGTGCAGGACGACGAGGAAGACCGCTATCGCGCGCCGGCTCTGGACAAGGGGCTGGACATCCTGGAGCTGCTCGCCAGCGTCGACGGCGGCCTGACGCAGGCCGAGATCGCCAAGCGGCTCGACCGCAGCCCGAACGAGTTCTACCGGATGCTGGACCGGCTGGTGAAACGGGGCTACGTCACACGCCCCGACGGCGATCGCTATTCGCTGACGCTGAAGCTCTTCGGGCTCGGCCAGCTGCATGCGCCGGTGCGCAGGCTGGTTTCCTACGCCACCTCGATCATGCGCGAGCTGGCCGAAACCGCATGGCAGGCGAACCAACTCGTGGTGTTCGATCGCGGCAGCGCCGTCGTCATCGCGCAGCAGGAGGCGCCGCGATACTGGGGAATCTCCATCCGCGTCGGCTCGCATATCAGCCTGTTCGACACGGGGTCGGGACATGTGCTGCTGGCCTTCCGCTCGCCGGAAGAGCGCGAGATGATGATCGCCGAGCATTTGCGCAGCAACGAGGAGATGAAGTTGTCGCCCGACTTCTTCGCCCGCCTCGACCAGGTGCGCGACCGCGGCTATGAAATGATGGCTTCGCTGCAGACGGCCGGCGTCTACAATCTGTCGGCGCCGGTGCTCGGTCCCGACGGACGCGGCATCGCCGCGCTCACCATACCCTACATCACCCTGGTCAACGCGCCGGCCGCGCCCGATATCACCAGGACCATCACGCTGCTCCAGGCGGCGGCCGCTCGTCTGTCGCAACTTGCCGGATCGGATGTGAGACCCAAGGAGTAATTCTTATTTGAATGATGAATTCTCCCGTGGGATGATCTTTGGGTGGCATGCATAAGCGCGACAAGAGAGGAAGCCATGATCGTCGACACGCATCTGCATCTCATCGACAAGGCGGCGCTGCGCTATCCGTGGCTGACCGGCGTGCCGGCGCTCGACCGCGACTTCTCCCACGATGAATACGCAACCGAAGCGCGCCGCGCCGGCATAGAACTGGCGCTGCATATGGAGGTCGACGTCGACCCGGCCGATATTGAGGCAGAGACGGCCCATGTCGAAGGATTGTCGAAAAAGCCGGGCAGCCTGGTGCAGGGCGCGATCGTCTCGTGCCGGCCGGAAGAGGCCGGCTTCGCCACCTGGCTGGACAAGGTGAAAGCCGATCCTTTTGTGAAGGGTTTCCGCCGCGTGCTGCATGTGGTGCCCGACGACGTTTCCGAGGGCGCGCTGTTCCGCGAAAACATCAAGCGTATCGCCGGCAGCGGGCTGACCTTCGACCTCTGCGTGCTGCCGAGGCAAATGAGCCAAGCGATCGCGCTGGTCGATCTGGCGCCGGACGTGCAGTTCGTCCTCGATCATTGCGGCGTGCCCGACATCAAGGGCAAGGCCGAGCACCCCTGGCGCGAGCAGATCGCCGCGATCGCACGGCGCCCCAATGTCGTCGGCAAGATTTCCGGCGTCGTCGCCTATGCCGATCCCGCGACCTGGACCGCCGAAACGCTGCGGCCCTACGTCGAGCACACGATCGAAAGCTTCGGCTGGGACCGCGTCGTGTGGGGCAGCGACTGGCCGGTCTGCACGCTGGGCGGCGGACTGCTCGGCTGGGTGGCGGCGACGCATGCGCTCATCGCGGGCGCGAGCGAGACCGAGCGCGCCAAGCTGCTGTCCGGCAATGCGAAGACGCTTTGGCGGCTCTAAGCCACAACACTGCTGCGCAGGTCGAGAGACATGGATCAGCCGGCGACGGCCGGCGCGAAACTCTCGCGGAACAGGCGGTTGATGTCGGCAACGACACGGCTGGCGTCCTGCCGGCCGGCAAGGCCCTCGTTGAGGCGGTCGGATGCCGCCTGCTGGAACGCCATGTAGCCGTCATGGCGCGGGCGCACCCAGGCGCCTTCCAGCGTCGCCCGCGTGGCGCGATAGAAGTCGCCGGTCGCGGCGTTGACGGCCGCATCCTCCCATGCGGCGGCATGGCCCGGCTGGCCGCCGGCGGCGGCATAGGGTCCGCGCTGCACATCGCCGCTGGCGATCCAGTAGGCGAAGTCGATTGCTTGCCGGCCGGCAGCGGAGAAGGCCGAGACGGCAATGCCGGTGCCGCCGAGCGCGGAGCCGACCGGGCCGTTGCTGCCCACGGACGGCATGTCGCAAAAGAAAAGCCGGTTCGGGCGGAAACCGGCCGTTGCGTAAGGCACATAGCCATAGATCAGCGGCGCGCAGGCGATGCGCGAGCCGGCCTTTGCCATCTTCTCGAACACCGCGATCGGATCCATCGTCAGGCATACGGGGTCGACCAGCGCCGCGATCTCGCGCAGCATCTCGATGACCGTTTCGCCGGTCTCGGGATCGACCAGATCGCCCGGGCCTTCGACGGCGCATGGCCGGCCAAGATCGGCGGCTAAAGTGAAGAAGCACATCAGCGAGTGCGGCGGCCTGAGCGGCATGAGCACGCGGCCCCGTTCGGCAAGCTCCAGCACCTCGGTCCAGATCGTAGGCGCGGCCGCGATCAGATCGGGCCGCCAGGCCTGGACTTGGGTCGCGGCGTCGATCGGAAACGCCCATTGCCGCCCTTGCCAGTTGTAGCTCGGATAGGATCGACCGACGCTTGCCCTCGCCAGCGCGTCGCGTTCGGCCTCGCGGCCTGGCACGTCGAGCGGCGCCAGGCATTTTTCGGCGGTGATCTGACCGACATGCGGATGATCGATGACGATCAGGTCATAGGCGCGGGCGAGTTCTTCCACCGGGAAGGATTCGAAATCCTGCAGCGAGCGCTTCTCCCATTCGATCGAAACGCCGGTCTTTTCCTGCCACAGCCTGGAACAGGCGACCATCGGATCGTAGCCGCGCGGATGGTTCCAGGTCATGCCCTTGAGTGACATCATAGACCGAATTCCTCGCGGATTTTGGCGCTGTGCTCGCCGACGCGGGGTGCCGCCTGGTCGACCTTGGCGCGCACGCCGTCGATCCTCAGCGGCGACCGGGTGGTGTGGATCGACACACCGTCCTCGCGCGTCACCGTCTGCAGGAGGTCGAGCGCCGCAAAACCGTCGCTCTCCAGCACCTCCTTCCAGTTCAGCACCTTGGCGCACCAGATGTCGGCGGGCTCCAGGATGGCCAGCCATTCGTCGACCGACCTCTGCGCGATGCGCTGGGCGATGATCGCCTTGATCTCGTCGCGGGCGGTGAACCAGGTCGACGGCCGGTCGCAATAGGGCGCCAGCGCCTCGATCTCTAGCAGGTCGGCCAGCTTCGGGATCGGCGTCATGGCGATCGCCAGGAAACCGTCCTTGGCCGGATAGACGCCGTAGGGCGCCGCCAGATAGGCATGGGCGCTGCGGAAGGACGAGCGGCGCGGCAGGCGCCGGCCGTCGTTGAGGTGGGTCGTCAGGACCTCGAACTGGAAGTCGATCAGCGCCTCGAACAGGCTGGTCTCGACGTGGCCGCCTTGGCCGGTGATGCCGCGCCGGACAAGTGCTGCAAGGATGCCCTGCGCGCAGGCCGCGCCCGCCAGCATGTCGGCGATCGCCAGGCCGAAAGGCACCGGTCCCTGGTCCTCGTCGCCGTTCAGCCACATCACGCCGGAGCGCGCCTGGGCGAGCAGGTCCTGGCCCGGACGCTTCACCCACGGGCCTTCCTCGCCATAGCCGCTGATCGAGGCATAGACCAGGCGCGGGTTGAGCAAGCGCACATGCTCATAGTCGAGGCCGAGCCGCTCGATGACGCCGGGACGAAAATTCTGGATCAGCACGTCGGCCTTCGCGAGCAGGCCGCGCAGCGCTTTGAGGTCGTCCTCGTTCTTCAGATCGACGGCAAAACTTTCCTTGGCCCGATTGATGGCATGGAAGATGGTGGAATCGCCGCCAATCTCGGTGTCGCTGAGATAGAGCCGGCGCGAGAGGTCGCCGCCATCGGGCCGCTCGATCTTGATGACGCGGGCGCCAAGGTCGAGCAGCCTCAGCGAGCAGTAAGGTCCCGACAGGAACTGGCTCATGTCGACGACGACAAGGCCGGACAGCGGCAGGTCGGCGGCCATCGTCACTTCTCCGTCTTGCCGGCGAAGTCGGCCGGATTCCTGTATTTCACGGTCTGCAGGTGCTCGCAGTAGAGCACCAGCTCGCCTTCGCCCTTGAATACCTCGTAGCTGGCGCGGATCAGCCCCATGTCATGATAGCGGGGCTTCTTTTCCATGTTGGTGCGGATCGAATAGATGGTGTCGCCGATGAAAACCGGCTTGATGAAGCGGAGCTTGTCGTAGCCGTAGGAAAAGGCGTTGACGCAATTGGTGGCGACAAGGCCGAGCCCGGCGGAGAACACGAACGCGCCGGCGACCAGGCGCCTGCCGAAAATGCCTTCGCGCTCGGCGAACATCTGGTCCTGCACATAAGGGTGGATGTCGAGCACCAGAGTGTTGAAGAGATGGCTGTCGCCTTCGGCCATGGTGCGGCGGAGCGAGCGGATCTTCTGGCCGACCGGCCAATCCTCATAAAACCAGTTTTCGGCGTTCCACACCGGCAGCTCGGCGTGATCGGCCGGCATGTCGGAAGGGTGTGTCGAAGCGACGCCGACGGTGGGCGGGAAGCTGGTGATCATCCTGTTCGTCCGCTGCCGGAGAATAGGCCGCGCCGTCCGGCTAGGCCGGAGCCAAACGCGATCGATCCTCCCCAAATCTTCTCTTGTGAAGATTATATTCACATATGAGATTTAGGTACAAGCGGGGTTAGGCAGAAATCTTACCCGCCCTGCCGAACCCCGACGGCGCCGTATTGGTGGTGGAAGCGGTAACGTCCCGCAGGAACGCAAGGGTTGATAGCGAAGGCTGAGCCCGGGCAACCAGGAAAGCGCGTAGCGACCTTCCGCCCGGAATCACGCAGAAATAAATGGCTATTAGGCAACTCTACAACGTCAAATACCCTTATCGGTTGTAGAATTTGGAAGATCAGTTGTAGCAGAAGAGCGCCGCAGGGTGCCGTGAGATATGGCCAATAAAATTGGCTTCGATGGCAGTGTAATTCGTTAGTAATCGATCATCAGGATAATATGGGTCTCGACCATATTTTGTGCCTTTTTTCTTGAGTCGACTATGGCTGTTCTCGGTGCGTTTCCTCCCGGTGTCGGCTGCCGACCCTTCGATGAGGAGGATTGGGAAGGCGTCGCGGATTGCCTGCGCAGGGGCTTTCCGGAACGCAGCCGCAGCTATTGGATCGAGGCGCTGACCCGCCTGTCGCGGCGGCCCGCGGTGGCCGATTTCCCGCGATATGGTTTTGTCCTCGAGAAGTCGGGCAAAATCGTTGGCGCCGTGCTTACGCTCTATGCCAGGCACAGGGGCGTGGACGGCGACGAAATCCGCTGCAATCTCTCGAGCTGGTCCGTGGATGCGGAGTTCCGGCCCTATGCCAGTCGGATGATCGCGACGGTCATTGCGCGCAAGGACGTGGTCTACACCAACATTTCCCCGTCACCCGGAACATTGAAGCTCAACAAGGCATTCGGCTTTCGCCTGTTTTCCGGCGGGCAGGTCGCCTTCCTTCCCGTCCTGAATGCGATGCCGCGCCCGGACCGCGTGCTGGAAGCCGGTTCGGACCTCGCCGAGATGGCCCAGCTCACCGACAATGAAAGATACATACTCCTGGAGCATGCGGCGCTGGGCTGCCTGTCGCTGATCTGCATTTGCGACGGCTTGGCGCTGCCGCTCGTGCTGAAGCCGCGTCGAATATTGCACGGTCTCATTCCGTGCTGTCAGGTCGTCTACTGCCGCTCCCATGCGGATCTGGTCCGGTGTGCCGGGGCGGTAGGGCGCTTTCTCCTGCGGCGCGGCAAGCTGCTTTGCCTCGTCGACGCCATGGGCCCGGTTCCAGGTCTCTCCGGCAGGTATTTTCCGAAGAAAGGGTTGAAGTATTTCAAAGGCCCGAAATCGCCCTCTCCAGGAGACCTGACATTCACCGAGATGGTGCTGTTCGGCTCCTGAACGACGTCGCGAAGCCGGCCGATCCTTGAAATCAGTCCAGTGCCCCGGCCCTTGCCGCCGCGGTTATGCGCCAGCGTGTTCCGAGCGAGATACCCACCAGCAACAGGCAGAAGGCGAGGGCGAGAGGGGAGTAGAACGCCTCCTCCTGCAGCACGGCGTTGGCCGAGATGGTGGCGATGCCGACAAAACCGAACAGGAAATCCGGGTCGCCGGTTTCGACGAGCTGCCGGCGCAGCGCCACCAACAGCGCCGCCAGGAAGCCGAAGAAGACGAGGCTGCCTACGCCCATCTGGTAAAGCATGACACCAACCGCGCTCTCGACCGGCACCGAGGCGGCACCCTCGGCCTGAGCGCTTTGCCAGTTGAGATTGATGCTCGTGCTCGACAGGTTGCCGCCGAGCCCCAATCCTTGCCCCAGCGGGTCGGCCAGGAAGTCGCGCATGCCTGCGATCAGGCCAAGGACGTGATAGTCGCCATGCGTCCCGCCGTAGCCGATCGCCGCCGTCGTCCAGACGACGGCCAGCGCTATCACCGCCACGAGCGCCAGGCCGGCGCGCGAGGGCTTGTAGATCAGCCGCGCGGCAATCGCGACGAAGAGCATGAAGGTCGCTCCCTTGGAGCCGATGACGAGCAACAGCGGCAAGGCCGCGACAGGCAGCAACCACCGTCCTCTGAACAGGAGCCAGGCCGAAATAGTGCTCAAGGCGTAAGCATAGCTGATCGGATGGAAGTTCGGGCCGCCGATGCGAAACACGCTCGGCAGGATGTCGTTGAACAGCGGCGTGTTGAAGAAGGTCGTGGTCATCACGTCCTCGATGCCACGATAAACGAAACCGGTTTCCTTCAGCGCTTGCTCCCACACTCCCGTCTCGACCTGCCGCGATACGCTGCGCTCGACGTAAAGGTCGCCATGGAAGAGGCCGAGGAAATCCATGGTGAAGATCAGTTCGGCGTAGCCATAGATGATCGCGCCGGCGCCGAGCCAGAGCATGCTCTTGCGCAGATCGACGGGATAAAGGCTGGCGGCGAGGACCGCGACGTGAAAGCAGGCGAGCGGCGTGATCGTGTTGCGGAAATAGACGACCGCGTCCTTGGGGCCGCCATGCACGACGCCGAAGGCGAAATAGAAACAGACCGTTCCGCACAGCACCATGTTGAGCAGCAGCCATGGACGCAATTCGGTCAGTGCGCGGACGCGGTGCTGAAACGAGGCGGCCAGGAAGATGCCGAACGCGGTCATCAGGATGATGAAGTTCGTGCCGCGCAGCGCGTCGAACGTGTCGTTGTCGGGAATGTACGGCGTGAACCAGGCGACCACGAGGTTCTGATAGAGGAAGGCGCAGATGATCAGCACGGGAACGCCCGAAGGCACCGCGTTCGCAATGATCAGCGTCAACACGAAGGTCGCGGCAACTCCGAACGGGGTCCAGACGGCAAAGGAGGAGACGGCGAGCGCAACGACAAGCAAGGCCGTGCCGACATGCAGCAGGGCTTCGGGCGTGTCGCGGCCCGGCAGTCCGACGGGCGAATAGGCCTCCGTCCTGCTCATCGGCGGCCCGCTCCGGTCGTTGCTCGCCTCAGCAAGCGTCTATGGCGCCTGTCGTCCACGTCCGCTAGCCTCCAAGGAGCGCGGCGATCATCGAGCCGTCGAAGCCTTCGACGCTCCGCCGGTTCTTGATGAAGCCGAAACCCTGATCGAGCTCCCAGTAGGTCCATGCGACCTGATTCGTTTCCGCCGCCTTGCGCACGGCGCGCACCCAGGAGGCGCGGCTTTCGGCATCCACGCAGAAATTGAGCACGCCGAACTCGTTCAGCATCACCGGGCAGTCATGAGTCGCGGACCAACGCGCCAGATCGGTAAAATCGGAGGCGATCCGTGCCTCTGTCCAAGGCGCCGACAATTCGTCCTCGACGAGGTTGGCCGCCTCCTCGTCGCCGGCCGCGCGCAGTTTGGAAAGCAGCTGGTTCACCGCCGCCGTTTCCTTGCTTGCGGGAAAGGGCAGGTCCGCGATGCGGGCGAGCGGCGACGCATCCCAGTTTTCGCACTGATGGGTGAATGCCATCGGAGCGTAATAGTGAACCGCGGCAATCTGATTGTCGTCGGCGAGCGGCGGCGTATCGGCGATTTCCCAGATGCCCTGAAACCGTGCCGGTCCCCAGACCAGCGTGTGGAGCGGACACTTCGCTCGCAACGTTGCGGCGATCCGTTCCCGCAGCGCCAGCCATGCGTTCCGTTCCATCGGTGGCTCGTTCAGCAGCTCGGGATAGACCCAATCCGCCGGCAGATCGGCGACCACGACACGCAAGGAGGTCCAGGCCCGAAGCACCTGCCCGCCCGCGGCTTCGGGATCGTTTCGGAAAGCCGCCACCAGCTCGCCCGAGGGATGCATGTCGAGGAGGACTGAAAAACCCGCCCCGACAAGATCCCGGATCCCGTTCTGGATGCGGCGAAGCGTTGCCGGATGGCCGCTGGAGACGAGGTCGCCGTTCACCGGCAGCCGAATGGTTTCGAAGCCGGCCTGGCGCAGCTTTTCAAGCGTGGCCGTGGCAGGGGCAGGTCCACCGTCGCGGTCGAACCATCCTGGAAGGTTGAAGCCGCGCGACGGGACGCGGACGCCGCCCGTCGCCAGCGCGGCCGACCGTGGCAGAGGGGAGGTGGCGAGCAGGACTCCGGCGGCAAGTGCCAGCGCATGTCGCCGTGACATCTTGGACGGCGATGTCATCGATGCATCGCCTCCACTGCCTATCCCCGGGTGGCGGCGCTGCGGCGCTGTTCGCCCACCGCTCGCGGACCGTCTATCGCCTCGGCCGGCCGTGCGCCGTCCGGCGCGATGACAAGAGTGGCGCTGCGGCCGATCTGGCCGGCGCCGAATTTTTGCGCAAGCAGCTTGGCGGCTTCCGAAGGCTGCTCGGACGGGCCGAGCGCGAGAAGCGCAAGGTCGGCTTTGGCGAAGAGTTCCGGAATCCAGCCATTCTCATTGAACGAAGGGGCGATCACGAGCACGAAATCGAACGCGCTTCCGGCTTCCGCCAGAATGCCGCGGAAGGTGTTGCGATCCGGCACGCCAGGACCTTTCTCCATAACGGAGCTGCACACGACCGTCCGCAGGCCGGTCGCGCCGTCGATGAACAATCCGGCTCCGTCCGTCGTCGAGCTCGACAGATGATCGCCGATTTCCACCATCAGCACGTTCTGATCGGCCCGCTGCATGCCGATGCCCAGCATCGCACCTGCAATCCTTGCCTCGAAGCTGCTGCGGATCGAGGACACCAGGATGACAAAGGGTTTGCCGTGGTCGTTCAAGTGCAGAACCATCTGCCGCATGATCTTCAGCACGTCGAGCGACAGCGTTTCGTTTCCAGTCTGGAACAGCTGCTTCCTGATCGCCTTGATGTTGGAATAGGCGGTTCCGCCGGCGACGCCGGGCAGGCGGTATTCGCCGAAATTGGCCGGCATCGGCAATGGCCGGGGGCTGACGGGCGCTCTGTCCTTGCGGTCCACGACCGGCTCCGGCGCGGCATGCTTCGGCGCCTGCGGATCCTCTTCCGGCTGCGGAACCGGACCAAGCGCCAAGGCAAGGCCGCATCCGGCGAGAAGCCCCAGCACGGCGCTCACCAGGAGAAGCAGGACCGGCTTCGGCCATGTCGGCTGGACTGGCGGCGAGGCGACGCCGATCCTGCGCGCCTCGGAAGTCTGCACGCCCTGCATCTGGGACGTTTCCTGGGCGCGCTTGAGATAGTCGTCGAGCACGGCGCGCGCGGCTTGCGCCTTGGATTCCAGTTGCCGCAGCTGCACCTGCGCGATATTCGAGTCCGTTGACTGCTGACGCAGGGCTTCGAGCTTGTCCTGCAGCTTGCCGACATTCTGCACGGCAAGATCGTAGCTGGCCTTCAACTGCTGCCTTATCCGATCGGCCTCGGCCGCCATCAGTCGCTGCAACCGCTCCAGTTCGGATTGAAGCCGGCCGATCGTCGGGTGACGCGGCCCGTACATGGTTTGCAGGCTGGCAAGCTCGGTGGCGCGCTGGTTGTAGTCGTCGCGCAATTTGCTGGCGGAGGTGGAGGTAAGAATGTCCGCGAGCTTGGCGAGTCCGGCCGGTGAATTGCCCGCCGCCAGCGCCTGGTTGTACCGGTCCTTGGCACGATCGGCGTCGCCCTGGGCGGCTATCAGCTGCGCCGTGAGCTGATCGAGCTGCGACTGCAGCGTGCCGCCATCCGTCGAATTCACGATATTGTTTTTCGTCTTGAAATCCTCGACCGCGCGCTCGGCGTCGCTGACATCCTTCTGCAGGCCCGAGATCCTGTCCGTCAGCAGCGTGTTCACGTCGCTGTTGGCGGTCTCGCGTTCTCCCACGAGGCCTGCCCGGTACTGGTCGACGATGGCATTGGCGATGCGCGCTGCCTTTTCCGGCGACGGCGAGGTGAAGCTGACATTGATGACATAGGTAAGTCCTTCGCGCTCCACCGACACCTTGCTCTGGAAGCGTTTGAAGGCGGCATCGTGCGTGGCGGTCGCGCCGGCTCCGAACAGCGACAGCAGACGCGACGTCATACCGGCGCCGGCGAATTCCGGATCGCTGTCGAGCTTCTGGCTTTTGAAGACCGCGCCCAGCAGGTCAGGCGACTGGATGACGAAGACCTGGCTGGCGATGGCGGCGCTGTCGGACCCGATCCCCGGAAGCACGTTGTTGAAATTGGTCGCGCGCGTGTCGCGGGGGTCGATCAGTATCGAGGCCGTCGCCGTATAGCTCGGTTTTGTCACCGCAAGATAGGAAAGCGCGAGCAGCAATGCCGCGCCGGCGATGGCAAGCACCATCAAGCGACGCGCCCAAAGAATGGACCACACGGCACCTATGTCGAACAGCGGCGGAAGAGTGCGCTCGTCGATCCTGGCTGGCTTCATCAATGTTCCTCGTGCGGAGCCGCGACCTAACGACCTCACTCGTCTCCACATTATTAAGGATTATCGTTAGCCATCCGTTAAGCGTGGCGGCGTGACGATGAGCTCGGCGTGGGCGATGCCGGTAACCATGCGAAGCGTTCGCGCTGGCGCGGTTGCGGCATTTTGCTTATGCAGGATTGGGTTTTGAGCGTCGTCGTAGGTGCGGGGTAGGCCCATCGCCGATCGTCTCAGGAGGCGACGTTGAAGGACAACACGGGGAACCGCGAGGCCGCCCAGGGGGCAGCGGCCAGCCCGGCGACCGACATGCGCATGTCGATCACAGCCCTCGCCAAGAGCGGCGCCGTGGCCGGCATCATCAAGCTTGCCAGCGCGGGCCTGTCCTTCCTCATGTTCGTGGCCGTGGCGATGGTGACGGACGAACGGGAGTTCGGCCTTTACAGCGCGACCTATGCCGGCGCGAGCCTGGTTTCCTTCTTCGCTTCGGTGGGTCAGCAAAGCACCGTGCTCAGGTTCTGGCCCCAATATGCCGGATTGGGCGATCTCGCCTCGGCTCATGGGCTGATGGCCCGCGCCATTCTCGTGGCGCTGGCCGGGCTTGTCGGCACCAGCCTGCTCATCATCGTGGTCGGTTTCCTGCCTTTCGTCGGCAGGGGAACGCCGGAATGGCTCCCGCTGTGCGTGGCGGCCGCGGTGCTGTCCTTCTCGCTCGGCTGGTCGGAATTTACCTCCGGCGCTTTCCGGGCCAAGAACGCGCTGATATCGGGCCTGTTGCCAAGGGACGTCATCTGGCGCGCGGCGACGATCGCGGCTGTTCTGGTGCTGCATTTCATGCATGTGAGGATGGCTGCGGTTACCGCGACGTATCTGACGGCGCTGCTGCTCATCCTCTCGGTCGTCCCACAGACAATCATCCTGGTGCGCGACACGATGCGGGCCGATCGCGGCGGTCTCACCGAGGGGCAGAAGCAGGAATTCAAGACAGTGACGCTCGGCCTGTGGGGCGTCACCTCGCTGCCGCCGGCGCTCGGCCAGGTCAGCACCCTGCTCGTGGCGATGATCCTGGGGCCCGAAGCGGCAGGCGCGATCTTTGTGGCGGACCGGACCACCCGTTTCGTCACCCTTGCGCTCAACGGCATCAACCAGGCGCTGGCGCCGCAGATATCGGCCGCCTTCTACAACGGCGACAGGGCTCACGTGCAGCGCATCACCAGCCTCGCCGCGCTTGGCGGCTCGGCCATTGCGCTGTGCGTTCTGGCATCCTTCTGGATATTCGGCTACCTCATTCTGTCCATCTTCAATCCGGCCTATGCGACGCCGACCATGAGGGCAACGCTCGTCATCTTCGGCATAGGAGCGACGTTCGGCACCGCCTGCGGTCCGATCGAAATCCTGCTGCAACTGACGGGTCTCCAGCACGCGCTGTTCAAGGTGCTTGTCGTCGTCAACATCGCCGGGCTTTGCGTGACGGCGGTGGCAACCTACTACCTCGGACCCGTGGGTGCCGCGCTCAGCATTGCCGGAACCGTGATCGCCTGGACGGCCTTCGGAGTCTCGATCGCCCGGCGCAGAATCGGTATCAATCCATCAGTCCTTGGCTTGTCTTTCGACAGGATCGGTCTCGTGCCCCACTTGCTCCCGAGAGAGCGCACGTGAAGATCGTGCAGGTGCAGACCCAGGCGGAGGCGGCGGGGGCGCAACGCATCTCCGACATGGTGGGCGAAGGATTGCGGGCGCGCGGCCACGAGGTGCGAACCGTCTTCATGTATCGGAAGACCGATGCCTATGACCGCGATCCCAATGCGGATTTCATCCTGAAGGAACGTCCGCGCGGATTGCCCGGGCAGATCCGGGCGGCCTTCGGCCTGGCGCGATATCTGCGCGCGGCAGGCCCCGACGCGGTGATCACCTACCAACACTACGGCAACATCTTCGGCACGATCGGCGCCCGTCTGGCCGGTGTCAGGCATATCGTTGCAAACCAGAGCGGCGCCCCGCATCGCAAGGGGGTCATGGGTCTTCTCTCGCAGATCGACAAGCTAATGGGCATGGTCGGCCTTTACCAGGCGAATGTCGTCAATTCCGGCTGGACGGAAGCGCAATTCGATCGCTATCCGCAGTCCTATCGGCGGCGCATGCGCCGCATCGATCATGGCGTTTCCGTACCGGGCGAGGAATTCGACAAGGCAGCGGCGCGTGCCGCCTTCGGCCTGCCGCAGAACGTATGGCTGGCCCTGTCGTCCGGCCGGCTGACGCGCATGAAGAACCAGATCGCGCTTGTCGGGGCGCTCGACCAACTGCCTGACGTCCATCTCGCGCTTGCCGGCGCGGGGCCGGAGCGCGAGGCGCTCGTCGCCTTTGCCGAAAGCCACGGCGTGGCGAACCGCCTGCATCTCGTCGGCGAGGTTCCTCCGGCACGCATCTTCGAATTCCTCGCGGCCGGCGACGCCTATGCGTTCGCCTCGATGACCGAGACCTTCGGCCTCGCCTGCGTCGAAGCGGCCATCTCCGGCCTGCCGATCGTTGCAAGCAACCTCGACGTCATGCGCGAGGTGCTGACAGCCGAGGACGGCTCACCCGCTGCGCTGTTCGTCGAAGCCGACGCCGCCGGCATGGCCAAGGGGCTTGCCGATCTGGTCGCACGGCCGGAATTCAAGGCCAGGCTTTCGGCGGCGGGGCGGCGGCTCCGAGACAAGTATTCGCCGGCCAGGATGTGCGCGGGCTACGAAGCCCTACTGCTTGCCTGAGAGCGGGTTTCGAAACACTCTCTGACTACTTCCGCACCGCGGCGATCCCGTCGATCACCTCCAGGCGGCCCGCGCGATTGAGCGTGTGGATCTTCGGATAGGGCCAGTCGCCGGCCGCATCGATCGGCCGCGGCGCCGAAAGCCGCACCGTCTGCTGGTCGAGTTGCAGCAGCTCGGACAGGCCAAGCCCGCCGCCGTAGCCCAGCGTTCCGTCCTGCACCGGAAGGAGGACGCGGCCGTCGCGGTTGCGGACGAAGGCTCCGCCCGGGCGGGCCATGCGATGGTCGATCAGGATCGGGTTCGCCGGATGTGGCCGCCATGGGCCGGCGAGCGCGGGAGCCGAGAAGACCACCAGCATGTCGGAGGTGCTCCCGTGGCCGTCCCGGTCCGTGGCGAACAGCCAGAGCGTGCCTTCATGCTCGAGCAAGGTGGCATCGGAAATCTCGCCTTCGACTAGCGCGGTCTCGGCAATCCAATCGTCCGGGAAGCCCGAGGCGCGGTAGAGCGTGAGCCTGCCGCTGGCGCTCGCCTCGGGCAGCATCCAGACCGCGCCGTCGCGCTCGAACACTTGCGGGTAGGAGAGGTGGTGGGCTTCCTCCAGCACGACCCGAGGCGTGCCGGGAACACCGCCAGCATCGAACGGAACAACGGAGATCACCGCCTTGCCGGTGGCATGCGGATAATCCTCGACGAAGACGAAGGGCCGGTCCTGCCACCAAAAGGGAAACGGGTCGGCATAGAAATGGTCGCCCACGTCCGGCAGCACCGACCAACCGGTCCCGAGCTTGCTCCTATCGGCGACGCCCGGCGCATCGGTGAAGCGATAGCCGACACGCCAATGCGCGTGCCGAAAGCGTGCGCGCCGAAGCGCTTCCCGGCCGAGCCGCGGCAGCGCCGCTCCGAGATAGGCGGACGTGAATCGGCCTCGCTCACCGCGATCATGGCTCTCGGCGATCGGCTCCCGCAGCAGCCGACCGGCAGCGAACGCGCGGGCGACCGATTGAACCAGGGTGACGGCCCGGGCGAACACGTCGTCGGAGCCGAGCGCGGTGGACTCACGCTTGTCGACCATCGGCCGCGCCTGGCCCACCACCGTCTTCCTGTCGAGCACGGCCTCGATCATCGGCAGCCTGCCGGCCGCGACGGCGATTGCGGCCGAGAGATCGGCGCTCGATCCGTCGAAGCGGAGGCCGATGGTCGGAACATTCGATAGGACCGCGTCGCCGGCAAGGTCGAGCCTCAGCGCGGCAGGGCGATTGCCGGGCCGTGCCCGGATTGCCTGCACCGCGGAGCCGAGAAGGGGGCCACGCCGGCGGAAAAGACGTTGCTCGAACCGGAAGGCGGCTTTTGCCGCGGCCGGCCAGCCTGCCGGCCCGGGCTGATGCGTTACCGCGACATCGTGGCCGTCCGCCTCCAGCCGCTCAATGGCGACCTGCTGCCAATGGCGGGGCGCCGATTGCGGAACGATGACTTCGATCGCCAGCATGTCTTGTCGTCCGCGTCTATCTTCTATTCGGGTTTTCGTAGTTCCGACAATGAGGAGCGAAAGACTAGCCCTAAATGCTTACATCAGCGTTACACGCAAAATCCGGCTTCGACTTCGACATTCACGGCGAAGATTCTCGACTTGCAATCCCGAACCGGTCGAGTGGGCGGGGCGCCCGGCCGCTTTTGCAACGCAACATTAGCATTTTACGCATATACCAAGATTCCAACTATCGCGGTGATCGATCTTGACCTGAAGGCCAAGACGTCGTCGATAGGCCGCTGTCCCGCCGGTTCGGATCACATGTTTGAAGTCACTGCCGAGGATGCGTTCGATTTCCGTTCGAAGGAATACGCCGAGCTCTTCGCCAGCTCGGCGGCGACCGCCTTTCAGCACCCCATATGGCTCGCGCAACTGTATGAGAGGCTCGTACGACAAGGCGCCGCCACGCCGCTGATCATCGTCGTACGTCTGCGCGCAAGCGGAAAGCTCGCGATGGTCCTACCTCTGGTGAGGCGCCGCTACACGCTGCTGAAGGTCGTGGAATTCGCGGATATGCGGGTTTCCGACTATGTCTCGCCCGTCGCCGATGAGGAGACTTTCTCCCGCATCCTCGCCGACAGCCGCACGGTCGCCGCCATCCGCAAGCATCTGCGGCCATACGATCTCTTGCGCATCGGCAAGCTCGCGGACCGCTCACTGGCGATGGAGCGCCTGTTCGGCATCGACAAGCGCGACAGCATGGGCATGAGCGCCTATACCAGCAAGCTGGAGCCGACATTCGCCGGCTGGCGCGAGCATCGGCTGGACCAGTCCTACCGCAAGGAGCTCGACAAGAAATCCCGGCAGCTGAACCGCATGGGGGAGGCGCGCTTCGAACGCGTGGACGACCCGGCCGCCATCCGCACGACATTCGATGCCCTCAAGCTCTATCGCGGCAAACGCTTCGACGGGAGCGATGGCCCCGCCGACCTTTTGCAAACATCCTCCTATTTCGATTTCTATCTGGCCGTCGCCAATGAAGGATCCGCCGGCTTTGCCCGCACCTACGCGTTCTGGATGAACGGCCGGCCGATCGCCGGCGCGCTCGGGCTCGAGCATCGCGACTCCCTCCTGGTCATTCTCGGCGGCTTCGACGAGGCAGGCTACAGGAAGCAGTCGATCGGCAGCCTGATGTTCGAGCAGATCGCCCGCGACTGCATCGAGCGCGGAGATCACTATCTCGATTTCACCATCGGCGACGAGCCCTACAAGCGCATCTTCGGCGGCCGGCCTTCACCGATGTGGCAAGTTTACCATGCGGGGAGTCCGCTCGGCTATGCGGCGCATCTGACGGTGGAGAAGTTGCCGGCAGCCAAGGCGCTGGCACGGCATATCCTGGAGGCCGCGCATGTCAAGAAGGCCAGGCCTTCCGCCATCATCGTGCCGCCGGCCCCCGACGAGGCTGCCGAATCTTCCTGATCGAACGCGTTGGATCCCGGTGTCGGGGAACTAGCCCCGATCAGTTGACGGCTTCGATCCGCGGCTGCTTGAGACCGCGCAGCCTGGCGGCAAAGCTCGGGCTGAATTTGTCGATCTCATGCAGGATGCGGCGGCGGCTGAAGTGAACCTGCCGGCGCGCGCGCCAACGCAGGTCGGTGTCGATGGTCAGGCTGCGGCGGAAATTCGCTAGTTCGAGTGCCCGCTCGTCCATCTGCCGTTTCATGGGATCATCGTAGAAAGTGGCGATCTTTGCCGCCGCCATGCCGGGCGAAGCCATCCACTGCGGCACGTGCACCATGCACAAGCGTTCGACGTCGGTGAGCAGCCGGCTGACGCCCGTTCCGGCCGCCGGACAGGATGTCTGATAAGCGTCTCCGATCAGGACGACGCCATCGCGCCTGCAATTCTCGGCGACGGTGATGTCGGTGAGCCAACTCGAGACACGGTCGATGACCTCGAAATCGCCGAATGTTTTGAGGAGCCCGGGAAGCGTTTCGATAAGCGTCTCGCGAGGGCGGTCGCGCAGCGCCTTGACCCAAGGGTCGGTATGCTCCCGGAAAACAAAGAGATTGGCGCGAGTGACGCCGCCGGCCGGGAAAAAGTTCAGGTAGTCGATCCCGTCCGACACCCGCTCGCCGTAATATGTCAATGCCGGATGGTTGAAGGCACGTGCGCCCGCCGGCCGCACATTGAAGCCGAAAGTCAGTGATTGCCGCTGGTGGACGAACCGCCGCTCGATACCCACGTCGCGTCGCAGGATATCTCCCATGCCGGTGGCGAGCACGAGGAGCCGAGCCGTCACGTCCGGCTGGCCGATGATCGACACACGCTGCCGCTCCGGACCCGCTTCCACCGCGCTCACCCGGCCGGCGACGAAGCGCACGGTCTTGGGCAGTTCGGCCCGCATCGCCGCGACGAGGTCGTCGTAGAAAATGCCGTAGTGAGGGGCGTGCGTGCGGTCGAGCACACGCCCCTTGCGCACGTTGACGATCTCGTCGAATGCCGCGGCCGCCGCCGAAAGACTATCGAGGAGACCGATCCGGCGCAGTTTGTCGATCTGGTCGCCGGCGATCTTCTCGACGCGGAACTCGCGCGGAAAAACGGGGTGGCGGTCGATCAGCGTGACATGGTAGCCCGATCGCCCGAGCAGGGTCGCGGCAAGCGTTCCGGAGAGTCCGCCGCCGACGATGGCGATCTCCGTGTCGGTCCCCTCCGGCAGCGGACGAAGCGAATGTTCGGCGGTCATTGCGAATACCTCAACAGGGCATAGAGAGCACGGGGATTGGTGGTGAAATAGCGCCAGAAGAGCCGGCGCGGCTCCATCAGCATGCGCCAGAGCCATTCGAAGCCGGCCTTCTGCACCCAAAGCGGCGCGCGCCGGACCTTGCCGGCGATATGATCGAAGAGCCCCCCGGACGTCTTGATCACGCCGACATTCGAGAGCCGCGACGCAAAATCGCGGACAAAGATCTGCTCGCGCGGAACGCCGAGGCCCAGCCACAATATGTCCGGTGCGAGCGCGTTGATCTCATCGAGCTTTTTCTCGAGCGCCTGGCCGAAAAGATAGCCGTGGCTGTGGCCGACGATGCGCAGGCGCGGGTAGCTGGCCTTGATCGCGGCCACGGCCTTGGCGTTCCCTGCCTCGGTCGACCCGAGCAGGTAAAAGGTCGCGGCCTCGTTCTCGGCGAGCCTTGCCACGTCATGGAACAGATCGGTGGTGGCCACCCGTTCCGGCAGCGGCGTGCTGCACAAAAGGCGCGAGGCGAGAACGAGCGGCTGGCCGTCGGCGAAGATCTGGTCGGCTTCGCGGAAGAGGGCGGCAATCTCGGACTTCGCGCGCGCCTGGGCGATGACCTCGCCATTGGCGGATGTGAAATAATACGGACGGCTGCCGTGGCGGTGCTGCCGCGCCGCCGCGATCATCAGACGGGCGGCGCCTTGCCGGTCGATCACCGTGACGGGAAGTCCGCCGAGCTGCACCGTCGGCAATGCAGCCAAGTCCTGCGGGGAAGGTGCTGTCTCCAGCTTCGCCACGGCGGTCACGCTTCGGTACCCGGTCGAAGTCTGATGCTGCAACCGGGAAAAATGAGAGGTCTCATGGTTAGCGGGCGTCACATATTGGCTGGAGTGGAGCGGATCCGATCCGCTGGTCGTAACGCAGTCCTGTTCAAAATCTCTTTTTGAACTTTCTAAAACTTTTCGCATAGGAGAAGTCGCCCCATTCTCCGATATTGAAACTACCCCCTTCATTGTTATCATAAGTAAAAAAATCAAAACGTTAAGCGAATTGTTAATAGTTAGTTAATATATAAAATTTGAATTGAAATTCAAATTAATTTTGTTCTTTCGATCGCAACTGCGACTTGTTTTTTGTTGATTTTGAAGTTGAATTCTTTCTGGGCGTTTTGCGGTGCGATTGCTGCTGATCGTAGCCACATTGGGGCGCCAGCCGGGGTCCGGATGTGGGCGGCTCTACCGGCCCCATCAGCCGCACGGCGGCGGCGCCCACGGCTGTCTGTCTCATGATGCCGAAAGTGGGCAACGACATGCGTGGCGCCCGCCTGACGGGCGAAGCGGAAATTGTCCGGCGTCAGCGATTCCCGTTAGAGGCCAAGACCGATCTTCATGGTTACTTCACGCCGATCCCGGCGGTCAGGCCGCCGTCGATTTTGTAGTCCGCGCCGGTGCAGAAGCTCGCCTTTGACGAGCACAGAAAGGCGATGAGCTCCGCCACTTCCTCCGGTTCGCCGATGCGGCCAAGCGGATGCGCAGCGCCGAAGCGCCGGTAGGCCTCCTCGACATCGGCATCACTGCCATTTTCGCCGCGCGCAGCCTTCTCGAGAATCGGCGTGCGGATCGAGCCCGGACTGACCGAATTGACCCGGATGCCGGCCGCCGCGTAGTCGAGCGCGAGCGAACGCGTCAGCGTGTGGATGGCGCCCTTGGTCGTGGCATAGGCGGCGACGTTCTGCTGGCAGGCGAAACCCTGCACCGAGGCGACGTTGACGATGGCGCCGCCACCCCGGCGGATCATTTCGGGGATGCCGAAATGGGCGGTCAGATAGATCGAGCCGACATTGACAGTCATCGCCTTGTTCCAGGTTTCCCAGTCGGTCGTCGTCGCCGTTCCGTACGGATGGACGGCGGCCGAATTGACGATCACGTCGAGGCCGCCGAAGCGCGCGACGCCGGCTGCGACGGCGTCGCGGACCTGGCCCGGCACGGAGACGTCGGTGTCCACGACCAGCGCGCCGGCTTCAGACCTTTCCAGTTCCGCTCGCATTGCCGCATTGGCCGCGCGGTCGATACCGCAGGCGACGATCGCAGCGCCGCCCGCGGCAAGGCGCCTTGCGGTCGCAAGGCCGATACCGGTCGTCCCGGTCACCAGGGCGACCTTGCCGTCGAAATCCTTCATTGCGGGAACTCCTTCAATCACGTGGCGGAAGCCGGGTCTTCCGGCAGGAATCGCAGGGCGAAATCGAGATGGCGGCTCATCAGGTAGGCGTAGGCCAGCCTGTCGCGCGCGCGCAGCGCGGCGATGATCTCGCCATGCGCGGCGCGGGTGTCGGCCAGTACCGGGCGCATTTCCTTGCCGATGGTCATGATCCGCAGGATCACCGGGGAAAGGAAGGAATACATGTCCGTCAGCATGCGATTGTCGGCCAGCGCGACCAGCGCCATGTGGAAATTGAAATCGTTCTCGGCGGCTTCCTCGATCGAACGGCTGTCGACGATCCGGGCATTGATCTCGTCGAGCGCCTCGATCTGCTCGCTCGTGGCATTGAGCACGATGTGGTCGCCGATGCCGACTTCGATGATGCGCCTGAAACCCTGGATGTCGGCAAAGGACGAGCGCGAGACATCCATATGCGCGGCGAAGAAATTCTGGATGGCGATGCTCTGCCCGTCGGCCAGGACAGCGCCGACGCGTGGTTTCGGTTCGATCAGCCCGTAGGTCCGAATGGTGCGCAAAGCCTCGCGCACCGTGTTGCGGCTGGCGCCGGTGATCTCGCTGAGCTCGCGTTCGGTCGGCAGCACGTCGCCGACATTCAGCTGCCGCGCCCGGATGAGGTCGAGGATCCGCCCGGCCGCGGCGTCAACCGCAGAGCTGCCGCCGGCGCGGCGGCGGGCGGCATTGTCACGCACGGCCTGAGGGTTTTCCAATGAGCTGCTCCTGAATTGTTGGACCAACATATCGCAAGATTTGGGGAAAACAACCAGCTTAGGCCCTGCATTGGTGGATTTTGCAGACATATTACCGGCCTGCGACCTCCGCAAACGGCTGTATTTTTAATTTGACTCCTATCGTGGTCCAACAATAAGTTGCCGCTCTCTTGAAAAGGAAACGGCGATGGAACAGTGCTGGCGTTGGTACGGCCCGGACGATCCGGTGACACTCGATCATGTCAAGCAGGCGGGCGCGACCGGCGTCGTCTCGGCCCTGCACGACATCTATGACGGGCGCGCCTGGCCGCTTGAAAACATCCTGGAGCGCAAGCGGATCATCGAGGCGGCGGGGCTGACCTGGTCGGTCGTCGAGAGCATCCCCGTCCACAATTCTATCAAGATCGGCTCGCCGGAACGGCTCCGTTATGTCGGCTTCTACAAGGATACGATCCGCGCGCTGGCGAAGGCCGGCATCGCGACGATCTGCTACAATTTCATGCCCGTGGTCGACTGGACCCGCACGGATCTGGCGTACCGGCTTCCGACGACCGGTTATGCCTTGCGCTTCGACGCCATCGATTTCGCGGCTTACGACCTGTTCGTGCTGAAGCGCAAGAATGCCGAGGCCGGCTACACGTCCGCCCGCATCGCCGCAGCGCAAGCGCGGCTGCAGGAGCTGAGCGACGAGAAGATCGACAGGATCGAGCGCAACCTCATCGCCGGCCTGCCCGCCACCGAGCGCAGCTACGACCGCGACAGTTTTCGCGAGGCGCTGGCCGAATACGATGCAATCGGGCCGAAGGAATTGGGCGAAAACCTCGCCTGGTTCCTGCGCGAGATCATTCCGGTCGCCGAACAGGAAGGGGTGCGCATGTGCATCCATCCCGACGACCCGCCCTTCTCGCTCTATGGGCTGCCGCGCATCGTCTCGACGGCCGAGGACGCGCGCTTCATCCTCAATGCCGTCGATAGTCCGGTCAACGGTCTCACCTTCTGCACCGGCTCCTACGGCACGCGCGCGGACAACGACATCGTCGCCATGGTCAAGGAATTCGCCGACCGCATCCATTTCGTCCATCTTCGCAACGTCACCATCGAGGATGACGGCTCCTTCTACGAGGCCGAGCATCTCGAGGGCGGCACCGACATGGCGCATGTCATCCTTGCCCTGATGCAGGAGGAGGCGCGGCGTCGGAAGGAGGGCCGCGCCGATTGGCGCATTCCGATGCGGCCGGATCACGGGCATCTGCTCGCCGACGACATCGGCAAAACCAGGATCAATCCCGGCTACTCGCTGATCGGCCGGCTGAAGGGGCTTGCCGAACTGCGCGGCATCATGCGGGCCGTCGAACGGTTTGGCCTGGCTTGAGGCCGCCTGTCGGGGGAGGGGCGCCGATCAAGTTCGGAAGAAGGTTGCGAGCGCGGGGGGCGGAGGGTTATGCCGGTCCGAACCCCGATGAGAAGGCATACCGATGAAAGCTGTTTCCGCCATGGACGATCATCTGAAATGGCACGCCGCGCGGCTCGCGCAGTAGCCGCCCGACAATGAGGCAGGGGGCCGCCGCCCTGTCGTGGGAAGGATCGACGGGTTCACTCAATACACGTGGACGACGACGTAGCGTCCGCCGTAGGGTTGATAATACGTGCTGCCGCAGTGCCACAACAGCGTGCCGTTGATCGAGGTCTTCACGCATGCTGCCGGAAGCCTGGCCACGTAAACGGTCGAGCGGCGGATCGTCCGGCGAGTGGTACGCCTCGCGACACCTGCGACGCTGCCGGGCGTGAGCGGACGACCAACTCGCGCTTGCGCATCGCTGACGAAAGGAGCGAAGGGCGCAATGCTATCGACGAGCCCGGCGAACATCAAGGCGGCGATGATTCCGGCAGCGCCGGTCAATCTCAAGCTAGGTCTTGTCATTTTTTCATCCTCCCAAAGAGCTCTCCGCTCCGCCTTTGTATCCCGGCCGCACACCGCGTACCCGACGCAAGCCTGCGTCAAACTCGAAATCGGGCCGAGCCTGCTTCCTGACCCTGCGCGGCGCAGTTTATTATTAGCACCTTGGAATATACAGATTCTCGATCGTGCCTTCTATCCGGATTGCGCAAATTCCGTCGAGTTGCTTGGGATGAAGACGCGGCGCAACTTTCTCGGCCAGCGCAATCCTGTTCACGATCTCCCCGCACGTTGAAGTGTTTCCTTGGGAGACTCGCCGAAGAACAGGCGATAATTCGCTGCGAAGCGGCCGAGATGGGTGATCCCAACCTCCATCGCTATCTTTGTGACGCTCAAGCCGGTTGCGCCGCCACTGGTAAGCAGTCGCCTGGCTTCGTTGAGACGGAGCGCCCTGATGAATTCGAGCGGAGTTACGGCGAAGGTAGTGCGGAAGGCGTACTCCAGCTGTCGACGGCTGACGCCGACTTCTTTACATAGTCGAACAATGGGTATGTCTTCCCGGATATGAGTACGGATGAAATCCTCGGCTGCCGACGCTTGTCTAAAATGACGATTCGCTGGACCGCCTGTCCCGGTCTCACGAACATCTGCGCCCGCGAAGGCGTCAGCCACCACCCCTAGACATTCCACGAGCGAAGCTGGAGGCTGTTCCGGCAGAAAGGGGCCGCTTGCAACAGTGCCGAGGTAATCTGCCATCGACTTCATTTGGCTTCGGATTCGTTGCGCTTCGTCGGTGGCGAGCCGAACTGCAACCGGGCGATCGCTGACCTGTTCGAGGACGATCCCCGCGACAACCGATTGGATCTCCATCCAGGTCGCTGTCGGTACAATGGCGACAGCGTAAGCGAGGCCGGGCCGGACCGTTGCCGTCACGTTGGTGCCGGCAGGAATTGCCAGGATCAAGTCGTCTTCGAGCGCGATGCCGCATATCGTCGATCCACAGGCCCGCTCGACGGCCACTATCGCCACCGAGCCGGGATCGAAACCGCCACTGGCGCGAAAGGCGCAATTGAATTCCGGCAGGTCGAGCGCCCACTTGCCTGGAGACTGGATTTGCCGGATGCGGGAGGGAAGGTAGCCGGGCGAAAGCCTGTCTATTTTCACCGGCAGACCAGAGGCGGCGCTGGTAAGGTCGTCAGGGCCAAGCTGCACATCCCTGTACGAAGGCAATGAAGGCCACGTGGTCAAGCAAAACGTCCTTTGCGCAAAGTGGATAGCAGGACGGTTGTATTAGGGATAGCTTACGCGCAAATTGCGCGAGATCAATTCGTGCGCAATATCGCCGACGAGCGGCGCCGGTGGGGGATATCGCATGCGGCCAAATTGACAGAGCGCGCAAGCAGGGGTTCATCCTGTACCGAGGCGGTGAACTCGGCTTGGCGCGGTCGGGGCTACAAGAACGACAAATGGGGACGATGATGAACAAATTTCGTGTGGTCGCCTTGGCAACGGCAGGAGTGTCGGTCCTTGGTGCGGCCAATGCCTTTGCAGCTGATGTCACCAAGCCACAAGATGAAGGTTGGACCTTTACTGTCGCCCCGTATCTCTGGGCATCGGGCATCAAGGGCGAAAGCGGCCTCTTCGGATTCCCGCCTCAGGATGTCGATGTGAGCTTCAGCGACGTGCTGAATCACCTCAAATTCGGCTTCATGGGGCTCACGGAAGCCCGCAACGGGCCTTTCACGATCAGCACGGACATAGTCTACGCCAAGCTCGACGCCAACATCGGCTCCCCGAGGGGAATCCTCGCCTCCAACATCGATGCGACGGTGAGCACTTTCATGGGGACCGCGCTCGGCGGTTACAGCATTTACTATCAGGATGGGGCGAATTTCGACCTCGTGGCCGGCGCCCGCCTCTGGTCGGTCGACAACAGTTTCGACTTCCATGGCGGTGCGCTTGATGGTAGGTCAGCGAGTGACGGCGATACGTGGGTCGATCCGGTGATCGGCGCCAAGTTCAAGGCCAATGTCGGCAATGGCATCTACCTGGCCGGCTGGGGCCTTGTCGGCGGTTTCGGCGCGGGATCCAAATCCATGTGGGATGTGATGGGCGGCGCCGGGTATCAGTTCAACGACAAGATGTCGATGTTCGTCGGTTATCGGGCCGTGCACGACAATTACAGCCACGACGGCTTCGTCAACAAACTCACTCAGCAGGGTCCGATACTTGGCTTCACCTATCAATTCTCGCCAGCCCATCCGGGATAATTGCGGATTGAAATGAAGTGGTCGGTTCTCGGCGGCGCTTGCGTTTACTGCTGGACTGCTGAGTGATGGCGGAGCAAGGCATCGGCCGCCCTCGGTCGACGGCGTAATTCTGGTTCTGGCTGCTGGTGCAGACCACTGCCGACAGCATCGTGCTGTGGAACGGAACTCCATTTTTACCGCAAGTTGCTGTTAGCCGGTCAGCAGTTCGACCCACCACTCTATCTGATTGCCGCTCCTTGCTCGATCGCGGGGCAAATCGGTTACTGGTCGGCCATGCCGCCGCGCCGCAGGATAACCTTGCCTCGCGCTGCCGTGCCGGCTCACGTTCTCCAGTTTTTGGCGCGACTTAACTTCATCTATGCCAGCGCCATGTTCTCCGTTGTCTTCTTCGTCAAGTTCGACGAACTGGATGTCCGGCCGTGGAAGATTGTCCTTCTGCTCGCCGTGCTCTTCTCGATGTTCTGCCATTCCTGCAACTTGAGTTGATCAGCAAGGCGCTCACAATGGGCCAAGGCGGGCAAGCACGTGAGTGATGACGGCGCATCGGGGAAGAGCGTCTGCGCTGCCACATCAAAAGCCGCTGTTATCATCGGCTGTGACCGGCATGCCTCGAGGGCCGCGTCGGCAGGTTCTCCAAATCGAACGGTACGTCCCTGCGGGCGAAAAAATACTTCCTTTGCGCAAAGTGGATAGCAGCATGGTTGTATTAGGTATAACTTAAGCTCGAATTGCGCGAGATCAAACAGCGCAGGAACATCGCCGACGCACGGCGAGTGGGGAGCATGAACAGGCAAGACCATTTCAGCAGCGTGCGCAAAGGACATCGAGCGCCCTGGGGCAGTCGTGCCTTCTGGGGCCGGCGGTTTCCCGGAGAGGCCCTGACAGTCCCGACACGCTTTCCTGGAACCCGAGAGATCTCGCGGCACGCAGTCGGTCGAGTGAATACCAAGGCGCGCCTTCATTGGCTTCTGGAAGGCCGATCGGCGCCAGGTGCGCCATGATTCTGAGTGGAACGGCGTGAATTAGCAGAGCAGGGACGTAACATGAGCAACGATCGTGACTTCCCGGCTAAGGCCGGCATAACCAGCAAAATTACGCGGCGGGATGCATTGATGGCCGGAACGGCGGCCGCCGTTTCGCGATTTGCCGCGCCCGTCGGCCTTTCCGGCGCACTCGCCGGCCTTGCCGGCGTTCAGCCTGCGGCGGCCGGGCCATCGCAGCCGAACATCGTCTTCATCGTTGCGGACGATCAGGGTTGGAAAGACGTCGGCTACCATGGCTCAGACATCAAGACGCCCAACATCGACAAGCTTGCCTCGGAGGGGGCGAAGCTCGAAGAATATTACGTGCAGCCGATGTGCACACCAACGCGTTGCGCCCTCATGACCGGCCGCTATCCGCTACGCTATGGCATGCAGGTTGGCGTCGTCCCCGCCGCAGGGACCTACGGCCTTCCGCTCGACGAGACGCTTCTTCCGCAAATCCTTAGAGACGCGGGCTACCAGACGGCGATGAGCGGCAAATGGCATCTCGGCCATGCCAAGACTGACTACTGGCCAAAACAGCGGGGATTTGATTCATTCTACGGGGCAACGGTCGGCGAGATCGACCATTTCAAACATGCGTCGCACGGTATTGCGGACTGGTACAGGAACAACAAGCCGATCAAGGAGCCAGGCTTCGACAACACCCTGTTCGGTCAGGAGGCTGTCCGAGTCATCAACGCTCACGATCAGAAGAAGCCGCTCTTTCTCTACCTCGCCTTCACCGCGCCCCACACGCCATTCCAGGCTCCGAAGGAATATCTCGACAGGTATAAGAACATCGCCGACGAGAACCGCAGAACCTATGCCGCCATGGTCTCGGTGATCGATGACGAGATCGGAAATGTCGTGGCAGCCCTCGAGAAGAAGGGGATTCGCGACAACACCCTGATCGTTTTCATGAGCGACAATGGCGGCGTCGTCAACTCGATGTTCACGGGCGACTCGAAGGTGAGCGGCAAGCTGCCTGCGGATAATGGCCCCTATCGCGACGGCAAAGGCACCCTCTATGAGGGCGGTACTCGCTCGGTTGCCTTCATGAACTGGCCCGGCAAGATCAAGCCTAGCGTCTTCAATGGTCTCATGCACGTCGTTGACATGTTGCCGACACTGGCTGGGCTGGCTGGTGCGAAGCCTGGCAAGGACAAACCGCTAGACGGCATGGATATGTGGCCGGCCATCAGCGAGGGCAAACCTTCGCCGCGCACGGAGATCGTCTACAATGTCGATCCGATGACTGGCGCCGTACGCGAGGGAGAATGGAAACTGTTATGGTCGGCAACGTTGCCGCAAAAGATAGAGCTGTTCAATTTGGTGCAGGACAAATCGGAAGCTACCAATCTGGCCGACAAGTATCCTGACAAAGTCAAGGTGTTGCAGGCAAGGATTACCGAGCTCGCAACCCAGATGAAACCCCCGCTGTTGCTGCTGGAAGCCGTGCGGCTGACGTACTTCACGCCGCTGGTGACACCAAGCCCGGAAGATATGTTCGCTGCGGGGGATTGAAAGGCGGATGCGTTCCGCCGTCCGGATGAGACCACCCGATGATTGAGGCACGACTTGCTGCAAAGCCAGCGGTTTCGTCAAACGGCGATATGCTTTGGATCCCAGGCGGCAAATTCCTGTTGGGCTCGAACTGCCACTATCCGGAAGAGGCGCCGGCGCACCGCGTCGTCGTCGGCGGCTTCTGGATGGATCGCACCACGGTCACGAATGCCGAGTTCAGGCGCTTTGTCGAGGCGACCGGCTATGTCACGCTGGCCGAGCGTCCCGCAAATGCCGCTGACTATCCCGGAGCCAGCGCCGAAGCGCTGGCGCCGGCTTCAGCCTTGTTCGTCAGGCCCCCGCGCGGCATCGATCGCAACAACCACTACAACTGGTGGGCCTACGTGCGCGGTGCCAACTGGCGGCATCCGCGCGGGCCTGCCAGCGGCTTGAAGGGGCTCGAAAACCATCCTGTGGTGCACGTCGCCTACGAGGACGCGGAAGCCTATGCGAACTGGGTCGGGAAGGCGCTGCCGACCGAAGCCGAGTGGGAGTTCGCCGCGCGCGGCGGGCTGGACGGCGCCGAATTCGTCTGGGGCGACGAGCTGACCCCCGGCGGCCAGCACATGGCCAACACCTATCAGGGCGAGTTCCCATTCCGCAACGATTGCGAGGACGGCTACGAATGGACCGCGCCGGTCGCTTCCTTTCCGGCGAACGGCTACGGCCTCTACGACATGGCCGGCAATGTCTGGCAGTGGACCACGGACTGGTACCAGGAGCATCGCCCGATCGAGAGCTCCTGCTGCACGATAGAAAATCCGCGCGGCGGCGAGCGCGACGCGAGTTACGATCCGCTGACGCCCGAAATTCGCATTCCGCGCAAGGTCACCAAGGGTGGTTCGTTCCTCTGCGCACCCAATTACTGCCGGCGCTACCGCCCGGCCGCCCGCATGGCGCAGCCCGTGGATACGTCAACCTGTCACCTTGGCTTCCGCTGCATCGCGCGTTCGATATAGGGAGCGCTCTTCAACGCTGAGCGCCATCAGTGCATGAGGGATTCACGGCGCGCCGGTCGAGCGTCTCAACTTGCCAAACCACAAACCGGGAGGCCCCAACGCTTTTTCAAATGATGGTAGCGGAGGAGGGACTTGAACCCCCGACCCCAGGATTATGATTCCCGTGCTCTAACCAACTGAGCTACTCCGCCAGGAGCGGCGAAGAGGCTCGAAGAACTGCCCGGGATCGGGCAATTTCGAGGCATTCGCCAAGGTCGCGCGGATATAAGGTTGGCGGGGCAAACCTGTCAAGCTGGGATACGGCCGGCAAGTCGGCATAATCTCGTCCCCGAAAAAAGCTTTGCCGGACAGACACTCAAGCCCATGCGTCGGGGTTGAGTTCGACGGGGCACGTCGTTATGTCTCGGCCATGAAATTCTAGAGTTTGAACGAATGAAGCCGCGCATTGCAGTCCTCGGTTGCGGATACTGGGGCAGCAACCACATCCGCACCCTCAAGGCGCTCGGCGCGCTCCATGCCGTTTCCGACGTCAATCGCGCCCGCGCCGAAGGCTTTGCCAGCGAGCAGGACTGCCAGGCGATCGAGCCGGACAAGCTATTCGAGCGTGCCGATGTCGATGCCATCGTCATGGCGCTGCCGCCGCAATTCCATGTCGACATGGCGGTGCGCGCCGTCGAGAGCGGCAAGGACGTGCTGGTGGAGAAGCCCATCGCGCTGACGGTCGCGGATGCCGAGCGCTCGGTGAAGGCTGCCAGGAAAAATGGCCGCGTCTTCATGGTCGGCCACGTACTGCGCTTCCATCCCGCCTTCGAGACGCTGAAAGCGCTGATCGATAACGGCGAACTCGGCGAGGTGCGCTATATCCATTCGCACCGGCTCGGCCTCGGCAAGTTCCACACCGAGAACGACGCGCTGTGGGACCTGGCGCCGCACGACCTCTCGATGATTCTCGCCATCACCGGCACCGAGCCGATCGAGGTCAGGGGCGAAGGCGCAGCGCTTCTCGACAATCTTAGCGACTTCGCGCATCTGCACATGCGTTTTCCGAACGGCGTGCGCAGTCATCTCTTCGCCTCGCGGCTCAATCCCTATCGCGAGCGCCGGCTCACCGTGGTCGGCACCAAGGCGATGGCCGTTTTCGACGATGTCGAGCCCTGGGAGCGCAAGCTTGCCGTCTACCGCCACGCGGTCTGGCAGGACAGCGGCCAGTGGGCCTTCACCGCCAACGAGCCTTCTTACGTGGCGGTCGGCGAAGGCATGCCGCTGACACGCGAACTCGCGCATTTTATGCAATGCATCGAGACACGCGCGGAACCGCGCACCGACGGCGAGGAAGCGATCCGGGTGCTGCGCATTCTCACGGCGGGCACAGTGACGCATAGCGGCTCGCCGGACTAAGCAATCCGCAAGGACAATCCTGACCTGAGGTGCCCAATCGGTCGAAGGGTACCGGCTACTCGGCGGGGATGCGTGCGGGCCGTTGCGCAAGCCTGGACAGCATCGCCTCGGCCTCGGCACCGCGCTCGGAGCGCTCGATGAAACCGCCGCCGTAGACTCGCGCCTCGTTGCCGTCGTCGGAATAGAGCACGCAGGCCTGTCCGGGCGCGATGCCGGATTCGCCGTCGACCAGCTCGACCGATGTCACGCCGTCGTGATGATGTAGCACGGCAGGGCGCGGCGGCCTGGTCGAACGGACTTTCGCGAAAAGCTCGATCCCGCCTTCAGGGACATCCGAGAGCGGGCCGTCGCCAAGCCAATTCATATTGCGCAGATAAATCTTGTGCGTCTCCAGCGCCTCGCGCGGGCCGACCACCACGCGCGCGCGGTCGGCGTCGAGATGGACGACATAAAGCGGCTCGCCGGAGGCGATGCCGATGCCGCGGCGCTGGCCGATCGTATAGCGCAGGATGCCTTCATGGCGGCCGAGCACGCGGCCGTCGATATGGACGATGTCGCCCGGATTGGCGGCCGCCGGCTTCAGCTTGGCGATGATGTCGGAATACTTGCCCTGCGGCACGAAGCAGATGTCCTGGCTGTCCTGCTTGGCGGCGACCGTCAGCCCCATCTCCTCGGCGATCGCCCGCACCTGCGGCTTGGAGAGACCGCCGAGCGGGAAGCGCAGATAGTCGATCTGCGCCTGTGTGGTGGCAAACAGGAAATAGCTTTGGTCGCGGTCGGCGTCGACCGGCCGGTAGAGCGCGCGATGCGCACCATTGGCGCGCGAGCGGATGTAATGGCCAGTGGCCAAAGCGTCGGCGCCGAGGTCCTGCGCGGTGGCCAAAAGGTCGGCGAACTTGACCGTCTGGTTACAGGAGACGCAGGGGATAGGCGTTTCGCCGGCGACATAGCTCTCGGCGAAAGGATCGATGACCGCCTTGCGGAAGCGCTCTTCATAGTCGAGCACGTAGTGCGGGATGCCGAGCGTCTCGGAAACGCGGCGGGCATCGTCGATGTCCTGGCCGGCGCAGCAGGAGCCTGCCCGGTGCGTCGCCGCGCCGTGGTCGTAAAGCTGCAGGGTGACGCCGACGACGTCATAGCCTTCGCGCTTCAGGATGCCGGCAACGACCGACGAATCAACGCCACCCGACATGGCGACGACGACGCGGGTGTTTTCTGGGCGTCCGGGGAGATCGAGGCTGTTCATGGTTCTTTCAATCTGCGTGGCGCTGGCTGCCAATGGCCGGAATATAGGTCAAGCGCACCGGCTGCGCCAGCTTGCCTCCCCAAGCGATCTTCTCGGCGATTTTTCCCGGCAAATCAGGGCCGGTACCGCGATTGTTTCAAATGCCGAACAAAAACCTAACGTGACGTTCACGATCCTTACCTAGTCATTAGGGTTCGCTTAGGCAATTTTTAAAGCTGTGGCGGTACTGTGGCGGGGATTGGGTCTTTGAGTTTTTAGTAGAGAGTACGATGACCGATCTGGTTAGACCTAGAGTCAAATATGTTATCGGGCCTGACGGCAGCCCTCTCACGATAGCCGATCTGCCGCCGACGAATACACGGCGCTGGGTTATCCGGCGCAAGGCGGAAGTGGTCGCGGCGGTTCGCGGCGGACTGCTCAGCCTGGAAGAGGCCTGCCAGCGCTACAAGCTCACCACGGAGGAATTTCTCTCCTGGCAGGCATCGATCGACGAATATGGCCTCGCCGGGCTGCGCACGACGCGGATCCAGCAATACCGGCACTAGACACCGGCTGTCGGAGACGGAAGGGCGCGGAATTCCGCGCCCTTTCATTTTCCAGAGAGCCCTTCGCTCAGACCGTGAGCACGACCTTGCCGATCGATCGGGTGGCGAGGAAGGCGTGGGCGGCGCCCGCCTGATCGAGCGGGAAAACCTTCGCCACGTGAGGCGACAACTTCTTGGCGTCGACTAGCCTGGCGAGTTCGACAAGGCCTTCGCGGTCGGGCGTCACAGACATCCGCTCGACGCGGATGTTGCGCTCCTTTGCCTTCGCTCTCGCGGCATCGGGCACATTGAGCAGCGACACCAGCACGCCGCCATCTCGCAGCACTTTCAGCGACGCTTCGGCATGATCGCCGCCGACGGTCTCCAGCACCAGGTCGAAATTGCCGGCCGCCCCGGTGAAATCCTTGCTGGTGTAGTCGATCACCTCGTCGGCACCGAGCGAGCGAACGAAATCAAGCTTGTCCGGACTGGCGGTCGAGACGACATGAGCACCAAGCGCCTTGGCGATCTGCACCGCCAGATGGCCCACGCCGCCGGCGCCGGCATGGATCAGCGCGCGCTGGCCGGCCTGAATGCGGCCGTGGCGAACAAGGCCTTGCCAAGCGGTGAGGCCGGCGAGCGGCAGCGCTGCCGAATGGACATGATCGAGGCCTGCGGGCTTGATGGCGATCTCGTCCGCTGGTGCTGCCGCGAGTTCGGCATAGGCTCCGGCCTGTTTGGGAAAGCGCGGCATACCGAACACCTCGTCGCCGGCCTTGAAGGCGCTCACACCGGCGCTCACTGCCTCGACGGTTCCGGAAATATCCCAGCCGAGAATGAAAGGCGGCTCGCCAAGCAGCGGATAGAAGCCGCCGCGCACGGCGCCGTCGACAGGGTTGATACCCGCCGCCTGGACGCGAATCAACACCTCGCCAGGCTTGAGCGAGGGATCAGGCTGTTCGGCGACGAAAAGGACATCGGGTCCACCGACGGAGTTCTGGATAACGGCACGCATGGAGGCCTCCTGTTCGATTGGTATGCCGCTATCATCTGGATAGTAATATCCCATTGTCCAGTATGTACCTTCCATATATATAGGCACCTCATGGATAGTAAGGACGCTCCCTTTGGCTACGATGTGTTCCGGCGCACCTGCCCGTCGCATACCGTGCTCGAGATGCTGGCCAGCAAATGGGTCTACTTAACCGTTTGCGCGCTCCGGCGCGGCCGGATGCGCAACGGCGAGCTGGCGCGCAAGCTCGAAGGCATCACGCCGAAGATGCTGACCCAGACGCTGCGTGTACTGGAGCGCGACGGCCTTGTCCGGCGCGAGATCTATGCGGTCGTTCCGCCGCGGGTCGAGTATGAGCTGACCGAGCTCGGCCAGAACCTAGCGGGATTGCTCAGCCAGATCCGCTCCTGGGCGGAAGAGCATGCGCCCGACATCAAGGATGCGCGTGCCAGGGCATCGGCTAACCATCAGGATGATATGGCGATTCAGCCTTGAATTGAGAGCGCGGGCAGGATCTGTCCTGGCGCGATTTGATGGGCGATGCCGGAGGACCCCGGCGATAGCGGCACGCGCACGGTTCAGCCGATCATAGCGCTGCGGCCGCCCGCTTCCGCGTCCCGGATCTTGCTGTCGCGCGATTCCAGCATCTCCGCCTTGGAAAGCTCCGCTTCAGCTTCGCCGAGTAATGATTCGGCCATGGTTCGCTGCTGGGCGAGGTCGCCCTGCGAATTCCTGAGGTTGTCGCGGCGCAGGCGTGCCGCCTTGGCGAAGGTCGGATAGGCAAAATGATTGATGTCGGTGATGCCGGCTTTTTTCTCTTCGGCGACGATCTGCGCCTCCAACTCGACGGCCATGCGTTCGAACTCGGCGATCATCATGTCCAGCTGCAACAGCTGGCGCCGCTTCTCATTCACCTGAAACTGCTTCAGTCGAACGAGGTTTTCACGTGACTTCATGACTCGGTACTCCGCAAAACGCACACCTGCATATCGTCCCATCGCCCTCAAAAGGCCCAAGCGTCGCCCGTTTCCCCCGGCTTTCCCCCTACTATAGGAAACAAAGCCCTAAAGATTTTTGCCGGCGGTAACCATTCGTTTACGGGCATTGTTAATCATACGGGCGAGGACTTAAGGCCGGGTAAAAATTCCGGCTGCGGCGGGAAGCGCGGCCTGCGAGTCTCTGGAGTCACTTAGGCTGGCTTATTAATGTGGTACACGAGCGATTTGGGTCCATGATTCGTTATTAGATTCAAGTAGGTGTAGAAAGGGGTTAAAAAATCTGGTATCGTGGTCGGCACGAAATTAGGATTTGTTAACCAGTCGGTGGCACCTTCTGTTCAGGCAATCACTGCTCCGGGTTCCGGACGGGTCGTGACGCGGTCCGGCAGCAGAAAAGGGGAATGAAATGCGTGTTCTGCTGATTGAAGACGACAGTGCAACCGCACAAAGCATCGAGCTGATGCTGAAATCGGAAAGCTTCAACGTCTATACGACCGATCTCGGCGAAGAAGGGGTCGATCTCGGCAAGCTCTACGACTACGACATCATCCTTCTCGATCTCAATCTTCCCGACATGTCGGGCTACGAGGTGCTACGCACGCTTCGCCTCTCCAAGGTCAAGACGCCGATCCTGATCCTCTCCGGCATGGCCGGCATCGAGGACAAGGTGCGCGGTCTCGGCTTCGGCGCCGACGACTATATGACCAAGCCTTTCCACAAGGACGAGCTGGTGGCGCGCATCCACGCCATCGTGCGCCGCTCCAAGGGCCATGCCCAGTCTGTCATCACCACCGGCGACCTAGTGGTCAATCTCGACGCCAAGACCGTCGAGGTCGGCGGCCAGCGTGTGCACCTGACCGGCAAGGAATATCAGATGCTGGAGCTGCTTTCGCTGCGCAAGGGCACGACGCTGACCAAGGAAATGTTCCTCAACCACCTCTATGGCGGCATGGACGAGCCGGAACTGAAGATCATCGACGTCTTCATCTGCAAGCTGCGCAAGAAGCTCGACGCCGCGTCCGGCGGCCAGAACTACATCGAGACGGTATGGGGCCGCGGCTATGTGCTGCGCGAGCCGGAAGACATCCGCGTCAGCGCCTGACCTGCGGCAAAACGGTTCGTATAAAAGTAATTCGAAACAAAAACCCGGCTCCGGCCGGGTTTTTCGTTTCCGACACCGAAAAGCTCAAGCCGCGGTCTTCAGGAAGCGGAAGCTCTCGAGCAACTGCG
This sequence comes from Mesorhizobium sp. WSM4884, assembly GCF_029625675.1. Lineage (NCBI taxonomy): Bacteria > Pseudomonadati > Pseudomonadota > Alphaproteobacteria > Hyphomicrobiales > Phyllobacteriaceae > Mesorhizobium > Mesorhizobium sp. WSM4884. The sequence continues at coordinate 54,458 of NZ_JARTVO010000005.1, read as the reverse complement.
CCCGGTTGAAGGGCTTCAGCAGATAGCCCTGGGCGCCGGCACGTTTCGCCCGCATGATCGAGCCGACGTCGACTTCGACGAGCGAGACCAGGATCCGCGGCTTGACGGGGCTTTCGATGGCGCGGATACGGCGAATGAGGTCGACCGCCTGCATGTCCGGCAGGCCGCCGTCGACAACGACGACATCGGGCATGTCGGTGGAGCAGATCTCGATCGCATCAAGCCCGGTGGCCGCTTCGGTGACCACGATGTCCGAGCCGCCAAGGATACGCTTGGCGACCTTCCTGATGACGCTCGAATCGTCCACGAACAGGCAGCGCTTCATTTCCGGGCCCTCTTTGCCATCTGCCGAACCGGCAACCTCCGGTAACCGTGGGGCACCATAGAGCAATCCGGTAAAGAAGCCGAAAAGCGGTTAGGTAAAGTTTTTCCAAAGAGCGCGGCGGACGGGTTTTCACCGTCAAGCCAATAGGCTGGCAACCGCAGACATTGCTTCAACCGCACTGCAGGCGACAGTATCAGCGGAAATAAACGCTTGGTCTGCTCTTGGTCGTTGCTTGAAGCGCGTCGCGCTGATTCAGGCGACGCGCCTTAAGTCCTTGTTTAACGCATGTCGTTTCACAAAACCGCCGCGCACTTTTGCGCGACATGTATTTAGACGGCCGACAACACGATCTCTTCGGCGGTCGCATGGATCGAGATGGTCATGTTGGCCTCGCGAGCCAGAAGCAGCGTGTAATAGGGCTGGACCGAATGGGCGTCGATCGGTTCCTCAGGCTTGTGGCCGGAATGCAGCTCGAGGAATTTCGGCGGCACGCGCAGCATCGGGCCGCTGGCCGACAGCGAAAAACGCGGCTCGGTCTCGAGATTCTCCAGCGTGACCACAAGCTTGCCGCCGCGCGGTATGGCCGCGTTGGCGACGAGAATGAGATTGAGCAGCAGCTTGACCTTGTTCTTGGGCAGCAGCGCGCGGGCTCCGTTCCAGACGAGCTCCGGCTTCTCGTTCTTCAAAAAGGCAATGGCCACGGCCTCGGCGTCGCCGGTGTCGATCATCATGCCGGCCGAGCCGGCGGCGCCGAAAGCGATACGGGCAAACTGCAGACGCGCCGAGGCGTTCCTGGCGCTCTGTCGAATCAGTTTCATGGCATCTTCGTCGGCGCCGCCTTCATCGAGCAGTTCGAGCCCGTTGTTTATGGCGCCGACCGGCGAGATGATGTCATGGCATACGCGACTGCACAGAAGCGCCGCCAGATCGGGGGCGGAGAGGGTGAAGAGCTCGGCCATCGGAGAAATCCCTGCTAGTTCATATATTCATGGCCGAGCGACCGATTTTCGCGCCGCCACGCGAATCACGCTCTTTTCCAAGGCCTTCTGAATACACAGCGCCCGCCCGCGCATCAACAAATCCGCGGCCGCGGACGGCAAAAACGGTACATTCACGCCAGGAAACCGGGGCGAAAGAGGCCGTGTCGGGCCGCCAGCCTTCGAACCGCCATCTTCCTGCGCCAGTTTAATGGTTGAAAAAGGATTACGGCATAGTTTGCCCGTGATAGTCATCTCGAAACGGCCGCCAAGAGCCGTAGGGGTACGAGGCGTCGGCGAAAGTGCTCCCTGACGGAGATTGGAAGCATGTTTTCCCGATTCTATGACCGGACTCTCGTCCGCGTCCTTGCCATGACGATCGCCCTCATAGGTGCTGTCATCTTCTCAACCTCCGCGTCGCGGGCCCAGGAATATACCGCGCAGGAGATCATCGATTCCGGCCACAAGTTCTTCGGCGCGACGTCAGGCGGTCTCGCCACCGTGGTCGAAAAGATCTTCGCGTCCTACGGGCTGCCAAACGGCTATCTGCTCGGCGAGGAAGGATCCGGAGCGCTGATTGGCGGCCTGACCTATGGCGAGGGCACGCTCTACACCAAGAACGCCGGCGACCATAAGGTGTTCTGGCAAGGCCCGTCGCTCGGCTGGGACTTCGGCGGCGAAGGGTCGCGCGTGATGATGCTGGTCTACAATCTCGACGACATCAGCAGCCTCTACAACCGCTTCGGCGGCGTCGCCGGCTCCGCCTATGTCGTAGCGGGCGTCGGCTTCAACGTGCTGCAGAGCAACAGGGTGCTCATCGTTCCGATCCGCACCGGCGTCGGTGCCCGGCTCGGCGTCAATCTCGGCTATCTGAAGCTTACGGAACGGGCGACCTGGAATCCGTTCTGACCGGGCAGGATCGCCACATCCGCTCGGATAAGCCTGACGGCGCCGCGGCATGCACTTGTCGCGGCGCTGGATTTCCGCCATGCCAAGGTGGCACAGTCGGGCATTGGCGGGTTGCCGCCTCGTATATCGGGTAGTCCACCTTGGTCCAGTCGATCCTGTTCTTCGCACTCGGCTTCCTCTGCGCCGTCTTTCTGATCTCGCTGATCGCGCCGGCCGTGTGGCGGCGGGCCGTCGTGCTGACGCGCAGGCGCCTCGAGGCCTCGATGCCGCTGACGCCCGCCGAGATCCTGGCTGAAAAGGACCGGGTCCGCGCCGAATTCGCCATGACCACGCGCCGGCTCGAGATGAACATCAAGAGCCTCAAGGAGAAGACGGCCGAGCAACTGGTCGAGATCGGCCGCGGGCGTGAGGCCCTGAAGGGATTGGCGGTCGAGACGAAGGACAAGAACCAGGCGCTTTCCGACCTGCAGGCCAAGAACGCGGAGCTCAGGCAGCGCGAGGAAGAACTGCACAATTTGTCGGAAAAACTGGCGCAGACGGAGCGCTCCCTGGAGAAGCGCACGCTGGAGCTGCAAAAGCTGGAGCAGATGTACGACGATGCCAGCTTCTCTTCCAGCAATCGCCAGATAGAGCTCGTGGCCCGCGAATCGGAACTGGACAAGCTCGCCAACGACATTGCGGTGCTGCGCAGCCAGCGCAAGGAAGCGGACCGGCGCAATCAGGAGCTCGCCGCTGAAGGTAAAGCGGCCAGGGACACGCTCAAGGTGGAAAAGAAGCGCGCAGCCGAGCTGGACAAGAAGGTCGAGCGGCTGCTTGCGACCCTTGCCGATCGCGAGGAGAAGCTCGACAGGCGCGAGAAGGAGCTTGCCCGGATACGCGAACGCCCAAAGCAAGGCCTCACGGCAAACGGCGGAACGCACCAGGCCGGCGAGGGCATCGACAAGGCCATCGCCAAGCTCGAAGGCGATCGGGAGCGGCTGGAGGCGAGGCTGGCGGCGCTCGCTCACGAGAACAAGCGGCTCAAGACCGATCTTGCCGCGTTCGAAACGGCAAAGCCCGAACAGGCAGCCGACATGCGCCGTGCCGGTGCAGCGCTTCGCGAGCAGATGAACGAACTGGCCGCCGAGGTCGTCAACCTGACGATGAAGCTGGACGGGCCGGATTCGCCGATTGCCAAGGCCTTGGCGGCTTCTCGCGACGGGCGACAGGATGCCGGCGAGCGCGGCATCAGCCTCGCGGATCGTGTAAGGGCCTTGCAGAAGACAAGCTCGACCAGCTGAGCCGAAGGCCCACCGGAGGGTTTTGGTCGGCGCGCTGCTATCGTTTCGAGAAGTGATGCAAGGCGATGGCTGAAGCGGCGGCGACGTTGAGGCTGTCGAATCCCTCCGCCATGCCGATCCGTACCGTCCGCAGACGGTTGAGCAAGGTTTCGGGCAGGCCTTCGCCTTCCGTGCCGAGATACAGCGCCAGCCGTGAAGTTCTTTCCGCGGCCCGGATGTCCGTTTGGCCGCGCGGCGAGAGCGCGAACTGGCTGAAGCCCAGCCCGTCGAGCGTTGCAATCAGGCTCGTGGTGTCGCCGAAGGAGGCGAAGGGAACCTTCAGCGCCGCGCCGACCGAAACACGGATCGCCTTGCGATAGAGCGGATCGCAGCAGGTGGAATCGACAAGCACGGCGTCCGCGCCAAAGGCCGCGGCGTTGCGGAAGATCGAGCCCATATTGTCGTGATTGGATATGCCGACCAGAACCACGACAAGCGCGCTTGCCGGCAAGGTTTCGAGCAAAATCTCCTTCGATCGAAGAGCGCCCCGAACGCCGATCGCCAATATTCCGCGATGCATGTGGAAACCGGCGATCCGGTCCATGACCTCGCCGCCGGCGACATAGATCGGGAAGTCCGCCGGCGCCTTGCGCAACACGTCCTCCATGCCCGCCAGCCTGTTTTCCAGAATGAGGGCCGATTCAGCGGTGAAGCGTCCGGCCGACAACAGAAGATCCAGCACCACCTTGCCTTCCGCGACGAAGCGCCCGCGGCGGCCGACGAGATCGCGCTCGCGAATGTCGAGATAGGCGGCGACACGCGGATCCTGCGGGTCGTCGATGGGAATGAAGTTCATGCAGACCTCGCCGGCGAACGATCGTCAGCGAGGTAAGGGGCTTTGGATAGCGCGGGTCAACCCCCGGCGCGGCGCAACCGATAGGCCATCTGGGACAGATCGCCGTCGCCGAAGATGCCTTCCAGCATACGAAGCAACTCGCGCACCGCGTCGGACTTGCAGGAATAATAGATCATCTGGCGATCGCGGCGCGTCTCGACGAGATCGAGCGCTCTCAGCTTGGCCAGATGCTGCGACAAAGCGGACTGGCTCAACTGGACTTTATCGGCGATGGCACCGACGGACATTTCGCCGTCGATCAGATAGCTGACGATCAGAAGCCGCTTTTCATTGCCCATGAGCGTCAGAAACGCAGCAGCCGATTCGGCGTTGGCGACTAGCTTGCTCGAGATCATAGATGCCCCATGTTTTCTGGCTCATCCAGCCGCCATGGGGGCAATGGCGGCTGATTCCATAGTGTTCAGGTCAGAAAGCGCCGCTGAATCAGCGCTGCAACAAAGGGTAGATCATTTTATCTAAATCTCAAGAGTTGCTTTCGATCTGCAACGATTAACTTTCGCTACTATGCCTTGCCGGCGGCGCGTCCGGTCTTTGCCATCTCGACCAGCACGGACCGCAACTCGCTGGCGGCGCCGAGGGGTTGAGGGAAGAAGACCCTGCAGACGGCGTCCGCACAAGCCAGGTCCATGCCGTCGGGATCGAAACCCGTGGCGATCCAGCCATCGCCGTCGGCCCCGCCGAAATGGCGCGCATAGATGCAAAGCGCATCGCGATGGTCGGTGTTCATATGGTCCAGCGCCGACTGTTCACTGGCAGCAAGCTCATCGACGATCGCGCCGCCGGTGATCAGGTCGGCGCGATCCAGAAGATATGCCTTGCCGAACCCGCCATTGAGACTGGCGCGTTCAGGCTCGAGCCGGAATATCGAGAAGTCGCCAAGCCCGGCGTAAAGCTTTGCCTTCGGATTGCGGTTGAGGTAGCGCCGTTCGGCGCGGACGTGCTCGGCCGAGCCACGCTCCAGCCGCAGTGCCCGGCACACAAGCGTGATGCGCGGATGCGCGAGCGGATCGCCCTTGCCGGGTTCGCCGAGCAGCAGCGAGCAACGCGGGTCGGCGAGAAGCGCGCCCGTATGCGCGGACAGCATCGAGACCAGGATCAGCGGCGCGCCGTCGATGTCGGTCGCCACGCCGACCCGGCTTGCCAGCGGCGCGCCGGTGCCAGGCTCGATCACCGCCAGCGCGCCGAAACGGGCCGATCGAATCAGCGTCTTCGCCAGCCTGACGGCTTCGGCGTCGGTCTCGCGGATGACATCCTTCCTGTTCTCGGTCAAAGCGCTCACCGCAATAAGTTGATCTATGCTCTCCGGTTTATTGGCCAAACAGGCCGGACCTGACAAGGGCTTCGATTTCACTTTCACTTATGCCGAAGCGTGCCAGCACATCGGCGGGCTGGCGATCGGTGACGGTCGGTGCCGCCGCAAGCCTCGGCGGGGCGTTCGAGAAGCGCGGCGCCGGCGCCGGGCGTTCCAACTCGCCTGATCTCGCAAAACTTTGCCGGGCACGGCTCTGCGGATGGCCCCTGGCCTCGCTCAGCGACAGGACCGGCGCGACGCAGGCATCGGTCTGGCCAAAGATATCGACCCATTCGTCGCGCGTCTTCTGTCTGATCCTCACCGCGATGGCGGCGCGCATCTCGGGCCACGATGTCCTGTCATATTGGCTGCCGATAAAACGCCGGTCGAGCGGCAGAAGTTCGGCGAACTCGGCAAAGAATTGCGGCTCGAGGCAGCCGACGGCGACATGCCGGCCGTCCGCGGTCTCATAGGTGTCGTAGAAGGGCGCCCCGGTGTCGAGCAAGTTTTCGCCACGCCGGTCGTTCCAGATGCCTGCCGCCATGAAGGCATGGATAGGAGCCGCGAGCATCGATGCGCCCTCGACCATCGCGGCGTCGATCACCTGGCCCTTGCCGGTGCGCGAGCGCTGGAAGAGAGCGGCCAGCACGCCGGTGATCAACATCATGGCGCCGCCACCCTGGTCGGCGACGAGGTTGAGCGGCGGCGCGGGCGGCGTTCCCTGCCTGCCGATAGCATGCAAGAGGCCGGCATAGGCGAGATAGGTGATGTCATGGCCAGCGCGGGGCGCAAGCGGCCCGTCCTGGCCGAAGCCCGTCAGGCGGCCATAGATCAGCGCCGAATTGCGTTCGAACACGACGTCGGGTCCGAGGCCCAGCCTTTCCATGACGCCCGGGCGAAAGCCCTCGACGAGGATGTCGGCCTTTTCGGCGAGGCGCAGCAGAAGCTCCGAGCCATCCGGACGTTTCAGGTCGAGCTTGAGGATGGAGCGTCCATGGCGGTCGAGGTCATAGGCTTCCGGCAAGGACAGAAGCGGCTCCCGGGCGTCCGCCCGCTCGATGCGCAGCACCTCGGCGCCCATTTCCGACAGCATCAAGACTGCGAGCGGCACCGGGCCGAGACCCGCCATCTCGATCACCGTCAGGCCAGCCAGCGGTCCTGCCTTGGGGGTGGCGCCTGCCTGCGAGGTGGTCATTGCCTTCTATTTCGGCGCCATGCGGATCGCACCATCGAGGCGGATCGTCTCGCCGTTCAGCATCTGGTTCTCGATGATGTGCAGCGCCAGCGCCGCATATTCCGAGGGCTCGCCGAGACGGGGTGGGAAGGGCACCGAGGCGCCGAGCGAATCCTGCACCTCCTGCGGCATGCCGGCCATCATCGGCGTCTTGAAGATGCCAGGGGCGATGGTGCAGACGCGGATGCCGGAGCGCGCAAGGTCGCGCGCCACAGGCAGCGTCATGCCGACGACGCCGCCCTTGGATGCCGAATAGGCCGCCTGGCCAATCTGGCCGTCATAGGCGGCGACCGATGCCGTGTTGACGATGACGCCGCGCTCGCCGCCATCGAGCGGGTCGAGTTTCGCCGCCCGATCGGCGACGAGGCGGATCATGTTGAAAGTTCCGATCAGGTTGATCTCGATCACCTTGCGGTACTGGTCGAGCGGGTGCGGACCATCCTTGCCGATCGTCTTCACGCCGATGGCGATGCCGGCGCAGTTCACTAGGATGCGCGGCTCGCCAAGCCTTTTCGCCACCTCGGCAATGGCGGCGGTACCGCTGTCGCCGCTGCTGACATCGCACTGAACGGCGATGCCGCCGATATCGGCGGCAACCTTGGCCGCGCGCGCGATGCCGACATCGAGTATCGCAACCCTGGCGCCCTTGGCGGCAAGGGCGCGCGCCGTCGCTTCGCCAAGGCCCGAGCCACCGCCGGTGACGATCGCGATCTGGCCGTTGGGGTTCATGCGGGCATCCTCCGAGAATTTCAGGTCATGCTACGAAGCACGCTGCTGGGGCGCAACCTGAATGACCGGATCGACCGAGACCTGCGGATTGGCCGGCGCCCGGACCGCGGCCGTAGCCAAGTCCGCGACGCGCGCTGTGTCCGCATGGCAGACCTCGCCGACAAAGCGGGCCACCGCGCCGGGCTTGATTTCGTGGTGAAGAAGCCTGTCGAGATCGACCGGGCGCGGCATGATGATCTGGCCGCGCGGAAAGCGCTTGAAGCCGAGCGGCCCGTAGTAAGGCTCGTCGCCGACCAGCATCACGGCCGGGGCGCCCGCCTTCGCCGCAGCTTCGAGAGCGATCGCGACCAGCCGGCGGCCGATGCCGAGATTCTTGAAGGCGGGGCGCACGGCAAGCGGGCCTAGCATCATGGCGCGTCCCGCACCGGCGGCAACGCGCGTCATGCGCACCGAGGCGATCACCGTGTCGTCCTTGACGGCGACAAAGGACATCGAGCGGTCATGTCCGCCGGATTCGCGGATCTTGTAGGCGGCAAGCACGAAACGGCCAGGCCCGAAGGCCTCATCGTTGATGGCTTCGATTTCAGGATCATGCGCCGGGGTTTCCGGCAGGTATTTCACGTCGGCAAGGCTCATGGTCTTTGCGTTCCGGTATACGAGGAAAGGTTGCTGCAAGCGGCAGCGTTCGCCAGTCAACGCTTCGTCAAGCGCGGGCGCCCTTTCGTCGTCGGTCGAACCGGATCGTGGCAAAGTCGAACATGGGCGCCTCCGCTAGCATCAATTCTTCCCGGCTGCAATCGGCGCTTTTCACCTTTCTTGCCGCCGCCGATCTGCTTCGTCGTTGGACGAACTGGTCCGTCGTTTGACGAACTGTTCAGCGCCCGGGGGCTTCGACATTCCTGCCAAGCGCCTAAATGTCTTGTGGATCCGCAGGGAGATTTCACATGGGATTGCTGATTGAAGGCAGATGGCAGAACCGGCCGGTTACCGCCGACACCGGTGGAAGGTTCGTGCGGGCCGAAGCGCAATGGCGCGACTGGGTGACGCGCGATGGCGCGCCGGCGGAAGGCCGAAAGCGCGCCTTCAAGGCAGAGCCCGGCCGCTATCATCTTTACGTTTCGCTCGCCTGCCCATGGGCGCACCGGACGTTGATCTTCCGCTCTCTGAAGAAGCTGGAAGACATCATCTCCGTCTCCGTGGTGCACCACTTCATGGGTGAGAACGGCTGGACCTTCGAGGCGGAGGACGGTGCCACCGGCGACACGCTCTACGGCCTCGAATACCTGCACCAGATTTATGCCAAGGCCGGTCCCGCCTATTCGGGGCGGGTGTCCGTGCCGGTGCTGTGGGACAGAAAACAGGAAACGATCGTCAACAACGAGTCTTCCGAGATCATCCGGATGCTCAATTCCGCCTTCGACGAATGGGGCGATGCGAGCCTCGATTTCTATCCCCCGTCGCTGCGGGCGGAGATCGACAAGATCAATGCGCTGGTCTATCCGGCGATCAACAACGGCGTCTATCGCGCCGGCTTCGCCACCACGCAATCCGCCTACGAGGAAGCATTCGGCGAATTGTTCTCAGCGCTCGACACGATCGAAGAGCGACTTTCCAAGCAACGCTATCTGGTCGGCGAACGCATCACCGAGGCCGACTGGAGACTGTTCACCACGCTGGTCCGCTTCGATCCGGTCTATGTCGGCCACTTCAAATGCAATCTGCGCCGCATCGCCGACTATCCGAACCTGTCGAACTATCTGCGCGATCTCTACCAAGTGCCCGGCGTCTCAGGCACGGTCAACCTGCACCACATCAAGGCGCATTATTACGGCAGCCACAAATCGATCAATCCGACCGGAATCGTTCCGGTGGGGCCGGAGCTGGACTATGCCGCGCCGCATGATCGCGGCAGGTTCAGGAAGGCGGCTTAGCGCGGTTCAGTGTTTGATAGAATCGCTGAACCGGAAAACCGCTGCGCACTTTTCCTGAAAGCTCACATCTAGCTACCAGTAAGCCGAAACGTGCTCGCCGCCGAAAATTTCGGCAATGCGCCGTCGCGTCGCGGGCGTCGTATCTTCCGGCAAACGGTCGAGCGGAAAGAACGCCGCCTCGGCGATCTCATGGTCGGGCTGCTTCGGCCCGGTCTGGCTGAAGGCTTCGATCAGATAGAAGCCGACATGGTCACGGCTGCTGGCGCGACGGTTGAAATGCATCGATTTCAGCACCGGCGAGGCGGTCAGGGCGATATTTCCTTCCTCCGCCAGTTCCCGCGCCAGCGCCTCGATAAGCGTCTCACCCATCTCGACGCCGCCGCCCGGCAGTTGCCAGCCCGGAACATAGGTATGGCGGATGAGGAAGACGGAATTGGACACCTGGTCATAGACGAGGCCACGCACGCCGAGCGTCATCGGGCGCCGCAGCAGGAAATAGAGATGGAACAGCCTCGCCCGCAGTCCCGGCCAGCCGGTCTGACGGAACGTCTCCTCGAGGTCGGGTGAGCCTGTCATCCGGCAATCCGCGGGCGAACAGCAAACGGTGAGTAGAAAGCCCGGACGGGGTCGCTTAAGAAGGGGCTATGCTCAGGCTCGCACATATGTCCGATGTCCATCTGGGGCCGCTGCCCGATGTAACCTATCGCGATCTCGCGTCCAAGCGCGTGCTGGGCTACGTCAACTGGCAGCGCAACCGCCGCCGGCATATGCATGATGCGGTCATCGACACCATCGTCGCCGATATCAAGGCCAGCGCGCCCGACCATCTCGCCGTCACCGGCGATCTCGTCAACCTGGCGCTCGACGGCGAGATCGAGATGGCAAAGCACTGGCTGGAGACGCTTGGTTCTCCGAACGACGTGTCGGTCGTGCCAGGCAACCACGATGCCTATGTGCCCGGCGCCTTCGACAAGGTCTGCCGGTCATGGGCGCCGTGGATGACGGGCGACGGCGTCGACAGTCCGGTCGACCGCAATTCCTTTCCCTATCTGCGCGTACGCGGCAACGTCGCGCTGATCGGCGTCACGACTGCGCGGGCCACGGCGCCCTTCATGGCCAACGGCTTCTTCATGGAGGGCCAGGCGGAGCGGCTCGCCAAGATCCTCGACGCCGCCGCCAAACAGGGGCTGTTTCGCGCCATCATGATCCACCATCCGCCGGTGCGCGGCGCGGTTTCGCAGCATAAGCGGCTGTTCGGCATCTCGCGTTTCCACAAGGTCATTCGCCGGCACGGCGCCGAGCTTGTCCTGCACGGTCACTCGCATCTGCCGTCGCTGTTCACCATCGGCCCGCGCGGCGCCAAGGTGCCGGTGGTCGGCGTAGCCGCCGCCGGCCAGGCGCCGGGCGGCAAGCATCCCGCCGCTCAGTACAATCTGCTCGAAATCGACGGGGAAAAGGGCAAGTGGAGCATCCGCCTGACACGGCGCGGCCTGACCGGTCCGGCACTGCCGCCATCAGATCTTCAGGTGATCGAGCTGGGTGCCGAGACAATGACGGCCCGTGAAATGGTCAGAAGCTGAGCCAATTCCGGACGGAAAACCGTTTCACAGTTTTCCTGGAATTGCTCTAGAAGCTGATCTTCATCTGGGCGATGCGATCCCAGAACAGCACGAGCGATACCGCCAGGCCCACCAAGGCGCCGGCGGCGATCAGGCCAAGGCCGGCGAAGAAGGTCGTCCAGCCGTTGCGGCGCGTTGCGGATTGCAGCGGCGGCTCGGCTTCTTGGACCTCGGCGCGATGCAGTCCGGGCACGGCGCTCTCGACCGCGCCTTCCATCATCCGTTGCCGCTCGACGACACGCTCGGCCACATAACGTGTGACGGCATCTGCGACGGGCTTCATGTCGATCGATTCGGCCAGCACCACGCGGCCGATGCGCGTATCCTTGAGGAAGCGGAAGGTGCGGCGATCCCGTCCCATGGCGACATGGCTGACGGCATCGATCCACAGCCGCGGCTGCAGGCCGGAGGAGACGGCGAAGTCGAAATTATCCATGTCGGTGGGCACACCGGCAAAGACGGGCGCAAGCTCGGCGGCCAGAAGTTCGAGTCGCATGCGGTGTGCCTCGCGCATGTCGACCACCACGTCGTCGCGGTCGGCAAAGGCGTTCTTGACCTCGCGGATCGCGTCCGCGAGCTTCCGTGACGGCTCGATCGGGGTGACTTTGTCGCCTGCATCCTTCATGGGAGCTGCCTCGCTGTTGGTAAACAGCGAGTTAACACAGTCGCCGGCAAAATGCACTGCGAGATGGGTCAGCTTGCTGCCGCACCGAATACAGACCGTTGGCCTTTGCCGCGGCGCCGCATATTGCGGCGCACGACCTCCGCGATCACGTCGGGTGCCTCCTCGGCCAGCATGTGGCCGGCCTCCAGCACATGGTGCAGGTGGAAATGTGCCGGCAGGGTTTCAGCCTGGTCGACGGGCAGGACGGGATCGTCCGTTCCCCAAATCACCATCACCGGCATGCTCAAGGTCGCCAGCCATTCGCCAGGGATGACACCTTGCCGGTCACCCCTGGTCATCACGGCCGCGGTATCGACAAGGGTCTGCAACTGGCCCGGCCGCTCGCGCATGAGCGAAAGCGCCTCCACCACATGTTCTGGGGGCGCGCTCCTCGGCCCCGACATGGCGGCAAGGCATGCACGGATATCATCCCGATTGGCTGCGGCGGCATAGCGGCGCGCCAACGGACCGTTGATCTCGGGGCCGAAGCCGCCGGGCGCCAGCAAGGTCAGCGAGGCCACCCTTTCGGGATCGGCCAGCGCCATCAATGCCGCGATCGCACCGCCCATGGAATGGCCAACGACATGGACCTTGCCCAGGCGGCGCGCGCCCAGATCCGTCAGAATGGCCCGCGCCGCCTGCTTGGCGCCTGCCGACTCGCACTGCAGGGAGCCTCCGTGACCGGGCAGATCGTAGGCCAATGCCCTCACAGCCGGCGCCAACGCGGCAATCACGTCGCGCCAGATCGAATGGCAGCCGCCGAAGCCATGCAGGAAGATAATCGTCTTCAAGCCGGCACCGCTTTCTGCGACATGAAGGGACGGAAGCATCAAAATTATTGGCTGCGAGACAGGACGGGCGGCAATTCAAGATTGTGGCTGAATTGCTCTCCGAACGAGTCGATAGCCAGTAAAATTTTCGCGACCGGGCTGTGTATGGCCGAGCAAACGCAGAAGAAGGCTTAAATTAATATGGTTTGCCGAGCGGAGCCGGCGCGACAAAAATTGTCGATTCCAATTCGGGATCAGCGCGCCAGAGACAGGTCCGAGACGGTTCAACTCGGGTTGCCGATTCCCGCAGAGTGCAAGGACTGAACAAGCCGATCGGTGAGATCGGCGGGATACTTCCTGTCGACAAAGGTCGCGCGCGGATCTGCGGCGAATTTCGGGAACTCGGCCGTCAATTCGTTGGCCAACTGGCTCGCGAGCTTGTCGCGGCCTGAAATCTTGGCGCCGATGAGGCGTGCGGCCAGGTAATGCGATTTTGATGCCGTGGTCCGCAGCGATTCGCTGGCAATTGCGGCTCGCTTGGTGTCGCCTTGCATCAAGGCTCCGAGAAACAGGCCGTAGTCCCACCAGGTCGGGTGACCGCTGAATGTTTCGACAGCGTGGCCGAGGATCGGAGTACCTTCCTGATATTTACCGGCGAAGATCAGGCCGTAGCCGTAGGCGGCGGCCATGCCGAGATCGTAAGGGTTGAGTTCATAGGCCTTGCGCATCCAGCGGATCGCTTCGTCCGTATTGCCGAGACGCGAGCTGAGATAGCCATAGGCGCGATGCGCATGCGGGCTCATCGGCCCCATCTGAACGGCGCGGTGGGCGAACGACATGGCCTTTTCGAGCGTCGCGTCGGGCGGGTAGGCATAGTGGCTGGTGACAGCTTCCAGATGCAGCGAAGCGAGTTCCGAGTAGACGAGCGATGATTTGGTGCCCTCGCCAACCAGCTTCTCCAGACAGCGATACGCGGCTTCGTGCGTCTTGGCGCTCTGGTCGAGATAGTAGCGCTCATCGAGCACCAGACATCCGATCTGGCTGGTCTGGATGTCGCTCTGATCGATGTAGCTGTAGATCGCGCCCGAAGCGGGCACGGTCGAAGTCAGAAGGCTGGCGATATTGCTTTCGACCACGCCAGGCGCGCTTTCGGCTGGGGTCAGGTTGCGCGACAGGAGAACCCGTCCCGTCGCGACGCTTTGCAACTCGATCATGACGTCACCGGTGGCAGGTCCGGGAATAACGTCGAAAACGAAGCTGACCGGATCGGCGGAACTATCGCGCGTAGCGTCGGCGTCGCGCCCGATGAAGTCTATGGTATCGAAGCCGGCGAGACCGGCACGAAGCGAGGTGGCGACACGGGCGGCCCCGGGTCCGTCGGCCTTAATAGCCATGTAGATCAAGGGCAAGCTGTCGAATGTTTGCGGAGCGACGCTGCCGGTCGCGCCCGCCGTTTCGACCGGCGTGGCCGAGTCGTCGCCGTGGAGAAAGGCGTTGCCCTGACGGACGACGAGGACACCCAGCATGGCGATGACCAGCACCATGGCGGCCCAGAAGAACCGCAATTGGCGCGTCAGCGACGAGGCGGTGTCGGGGACCGCGGGTGTCGCCGTCGACGGGATGGCATCGGCGGGCGAGGTACCGGCGGGCGCGCGATTCTCGAATTGCTCGGCCGATGGCGGAGCAGCCTGGCCGCTGTCGGCAGGCTTGGCCTCGGCGGGCAGCCGGATGGCATTCAGCTCGTAGGAAGGCACATAGCCGCCACGCGGGATTGCGATGCGCACCGGCTCGGCGATGCCCTCATTGGCGAAATAATGCTCCAGAAGCTCGCGCAGCCGCCCGGCCTGGACCCTGACGACCGCATCGGTCGCAGAGTCGAAGTCGCCGTCCTTGCCGAAGACGTCCATCGCGATGGAAACGCCCTTCAGCCTGTCGCCTTCGCCGGCCTGCTCGCGCTCCACGAGATAGCGTAATAGCCTACGCGCACGCTCGGACCGTCCGAACGTTTCGCTGGCAAGCAGTCGCTCCAATGTCTCGCGCACTGCGGGGGCGGCAGGCGTGGCAGGCTCCAAGTGTCGAACCCTTCAAAGTCGGCACAGGTTAGGACGTGATCATATAGCGCTCGCGCCGGCGCACAAGAATGCTTCTGTTATGCGATCGCGTAAGCCACCGCAAATTTCCCTGCCGGTTAACGAATGGCGAGAAAATCGCACATGTTTTAACGCGGCGCGCCAGGCGGACGCGCCGCGTTCACGGGCTCAAATGTTCAGCCCGCCTTGCGGCCGAGGATGCGGTTGGCGGCCGAAACCACGGCTTCGAGCGAGGCGGCGACGATGTTGGTGTTTATGCCGGCGCCGAATAGCTTGCCGCCCGGATATTCCATCTCGACATAGGAGATGGCCGAGGCGTTCGAGCCGCGCTGCAAGGAATGCTCGGAATAATCGAGCACCGACATCTCGACGCCGACATGGCGCGAAAGCGCATCGACGAAGCCGTCGATCGGTCCGGTGCCGGTGCCGGTGATCGTCATTTCCTTGCCGTTGTCGAGAATAACCGCCTCCACCACGCGCCGTCCCTTCACCTCGGTGTCGGGATAGGTGTGATGGTCGAGGAATTTCAGCCGCGCGCCGGGCTGGTCGACATAGGCTTCGAGGAAGCGCTCGTGGATGCGCCTGGCCGGCACTTCCTTGCCCTCGGCATCGGTGATCGCCTGGATATCCTGGCTGAATTCGATCTGCAGGTTGCGCGGCAGGTTGAGACCGTAGTCGGCCTGCAGGACATAGGCGATGCCGCCCTTGCCGGACTGCGAGTTGATGCGGATGATCGCCTCGTAGGTGCGGCCGACATCGGCGGGATCGATCGGCAGATAGGGCACCTCCCAAAGCGGCGTGTTGGCCTTGCGCAGCGCCTTCATGCCCTTGTTGATGGCATCCTGATGCGAGCCGGAAAACGCCGTGTAGACCAGCTCGCCGACATAAGGGTGACGTTCCGGGATCTTCAGCTGGTTCGAGTACTCGTAGACGTCCTTCATCCGGTTGATGTCGGAGCAGTCCAGCTCGGGATCGATGCCTTGCGTGTACATGTTGAGCGCGAGCGTCACGATGTCGACATTGCCGGTGCGCTCGCCATTGCCGAACAGCGTTCCTTCGACGCGGTCGGCGCCCGCCATCAGGCCGAGCTCGGTGGTGGCGATGCCGGTGCCGCGGTCATTGTGCGGGTGCAGCGAGATGATCAGCTTGTCGCGGTTGTCGAGATTGCGGCACATCCATTCGATGCGGTCGGCATAGACGTTGGGCGTCGACATCTCGACCGTCGAGGGCAGGTTGATGATCAGCTTGTTGTCGGCCGTCGGCTTCACGATCTCGATGACGGCGTTGCAGATTTCCAGCGCGACCTCGAGCTCGGTGCCGGTGAAGCTCTCCGGCGAATATTCGAAACGATAGCCGCCGCCGGCCTTGGCCGCCATGTCGGTGATCATCTTGGCGGCGTCGGTGGCGATGCGCTTGATGCCGACGACGTCCTTTTCGAAGACGACGCGGCGCTGCAGCTCGCTGGTCGAGTTGTAGAAATGCACGATCGGCCGGTGTGCGCCCTTCAGCGCATCGAAAGTCCGCGTGATCAGCTCGGGCCGGCACTGCACCAGCACCTGCAGCGACACATCGTTCGGCACGCCGCCTTCCTCGATGCACCAGCGGGCGAAATCGAAGTCGGTCTGCGAGGCCGACGGAAAGCCGATCTCGATCTCCTTGAAACCCATGTCGAGCAGCAGCGCGAACATGCGCGCCTTGCGTTCGTGGCCCATCGGGTCGATCAGCGCCTGGTTGCCGTCGCGCAGGTCGACGGAGCACCAGATCGGCGCCTTCTCGATGACCTTGGACGGCCAGGTGCGATCGGCGAGGTTGACGGTCGGATAGGGCTGATATTTGCGGGCGGCGTCGGGCATGTGCCCGGGCGCTTGCGCGCCCGTTTCGGCCTCGCCGGCGCGGATTGCTTCTCTTCTGTTCATCGTCGTTTCTCCCGGCGGCTCGTGGGACCGCCTCAGGCGGATTGGTGCCGAGCGGCGCCTTTACCAAAGTTTCGTTTGCTTGATGTGACTTGCCAATCTGGCCAAGGAGCATGCGCCTCGAGCGGCGGTTTTCGACCGCCGGGCGCTCCTTCAGCGAACCCGGCGATCGCCGATAAGGCCGAGAAGAAGCAGGGTCGAAGCAAGCGCGCGCACGGTCTCGCCGGCAAAGCCGGGGCGAGGAGAAGCGACGGAGCGGGTGCGCGTGGTCATGTCGGCTCTCTTACAGGAGCGGGCATCTGGAGGCAAGTGCCGGGTCCGGCTTTAAGTCTTTGGTTTCATGCATGTCGTTTTCCCAAAACCGCTGCACATTTTTGGGCGACATGCCATCGGCGCGGCTCTTCCCCGCTCCAGGCAAATGCGCCACACTCGTTCCCGGAGACCTGATCTCAGGGGGAGGCAGTGCATGAATTTCGTGTTCTTCTCGCCGCATTTTCCGGCCAACGGCGCCGATTTCTGCGACCGGCTGAAGAAGGCCGGAGCCACCGTGCTCGGCATCGGCGATGCGCCCTATGAGACGCTGAGTGGGAAGCTCAAGGCAGCACTGTCGGAATATTACCGCGTAGCGGACATGGAAGACTACGATGCCGTGTTCCGGGCGATGGGACATTTCATCCACAAATGGGGCCGCATCGACCGCTTCGAGTCCCTCAACGAGCACTGGCTGGAGCTTGAGGCCAACATCCGCACTGACTTCAATATTTTCGGCACCAAGCTCGATTTCGTGAAGAATTTGAAGCGCAAGAGCCGCATGCGCGCCTTCTTCCGCAAGAGCGGCGTCGAAACCATTCCACAGCGCAAATGCTCCGACCGCGCCGGGGCCATGACCTTCATCCGTCGCGTCGGCTATCCGGTGGTGGTGAAGCCGGATTCAGGCTCCGGCGCCTCGAACACGTTCAAAATCTCCAACGCCAGGGAGCTCGACCAGTTCTTCAAGGACAAGCCCGAGGGCGTGACCTTCGTCATGGAGCAGTTCATCGAGGGGCTGGTGGTGACCTTCGACGGCCTCGTCAACCGCGATGGCGAAGTGGTGCTGGCGGCGAGCCATCGCTACGACCAGAGCATCATGGACGCGGTCAACAACGACCGCCACATGAGCTACACCTGCTTCCCGGAGATCAGCCCGGCGGTCGAGGAGGCGGGCCGCAAGATCCTGAAAGCGTTCGACGTGCGCGAGCGCTTCTTCCATATCGAGCTGTTCGAGACCAGGGACAAGCGCATCATCGCGCTCGAGGTCAACATGCGCCCGCCAGGCGCCTGGATGACGGACGCCATCAATTATACATTCGACATCGACGTCTACGCCGCCTGGGCCGACATGGTGGTGAAGGACGCGGCCGGTGGCCCCTACAAGGGCAAGTACTTCACCGCCTATGCCAGCCGCAAACGCCATATCGACTATTTGCACAGCCATGAGGACGTGCTAGCCGCCCACGGCGACAAGATCGTGCACCACCAGGCCATCGAAGAGGTTTTCAGCCGCGCCATGGGCAACTACGCCTACCAGATGCGTTCCAAGGACCAGAAGGCGTTGCGCCAGGCGGTCGACTACATCCACGCGGAAAAGGCGTGAGGCGATGGACGTTTCCTATCACAAGGGTCATGCCCGCAACCTCGGCCGCGACATGGAATACAAGCGCTACGGCCATGCCGGGCGCCCGGTGGTGGTCTTCCCGACCTCGCAGGGGCGCTTCTACCAATTCGAGGATTCGGGCGGCGTCGGCGCGCTCGCCGAATTCATCGACACCGGCCGCATCCAGCTGTTCACGCTCGACGGCATCGATTCGGAATCCTTCTTCGACAAGCATGGCGATCCTATCCACCGCATCGCCCGCCACGAGGCCTATTTCCGCTATGTGCGCGAGGAGGCGCTGCCGGAGTTGCAGTCGGTTGCCGCAAAGGCCAATGGCGGACGCCTGTTAAAGCCGCTGTTCTGCGGCTGCTCGATGGGCGGCTATCATTCCTCGAATTTCGTCTTCCGCTTTCCGGAACTTGCGAGCGGCGTGATCTCGCTGTCCGGCGTCTATTCGACCCGCGACTTCTTCGGCCGGGCGCTGGAGGGCAGCATCTATTTCAACTCGCCGCTCGATTATCTGCCGGGTATCGTCGACCAGCGGCTGCTCGGCCGATTGAGGGCGCTGCGGCTGATCTTCTGCTGCGGGCAGGGCGCCTGGGAAGAGCGCATGCTTGTCGAAACGCGCGAACTCGAGCAGGTGCTACGCGACAAATCCATTTCGGCCTGGGTCGACTATTGGGGCGGCGACGTCAGCCACGACTGGCCGTGGTGGCACAAGCAACTCGTCTATTTCTTCGGCCGCTGGCTGGACGACGACCTGATGCACCGGATCGATTGATGACCACGCCCGAGCCGATCCGCCGCTTTGTCGAAGCCACCAATGCCGGCGACACCGAGACCTTTCTCGATACCTTCACGGCCGACGCCTTGCTCACCGATTGGGGCCGCTCCTTCCGCGGGCGCGACGGGATCGCGCGCTGGAACCAGACGGACAATATCGGCGTGGAGTCCCGTCTCGGCATCGTCCGCATTGCGCAGTCGGGCGATGTCTACCATGTGCGCATCAAGGTGGCCGGCAACGGCTTCAACGGCGAAGGCGACATGACCTTCAAGCTGGACGGCGACCGGATCGCGAGCCTCGCGATCGCCTGACGTCGCCCTGCCGATACCCACCGGCGGCCGGCCGCCACGCCGTCGGTCGCTCGCCCATTAACTTGTCTCCGATTCTCACGTTTTATTGCGCTCTCGCGCTCTCAAATATGAGTAACTTAGTCAAGTATTTTTTATACCCTGGCCGAACTTGATGACGTCGTATCGCGTCAGACCGGTCGGTTGCGGTCGCGCCTCCCGTGACGATACAGGTCGCCCGCCGAAGACGACTGAAAGGCACCTGGTTTTGCTGGCGGCTAGCCTTCCTGGCAGGCAGGGAGAGGCGCGACATCTTGCTCCGGCGCCCATCCGCGACGCAGGCCGAGGAAGACGACGATGGCGGTGAGGAAGGTGATTGTCGCCAACACGACGAGCAGCCGGTCGAAAGCCGCCTCGTAGGCCTGGATGAGAGCGGTGGCGTTAGCCGTAGGCAGATGTTGCGTCGTTTCGCCGATATTGCCGGTTGCAAGCAACTGCGCCGCCGTAGCCGCCAAGGCGGGCGAAGCCAATCGTTGATTGCCGAGCTCAGTGGCGGTGAAACCCGACAGCGCCGCCATGACGATCGCCAGCGCCACGCCCTCGCTAGCGACGCGGGTGGTGTTGAAGATGCCGACCGCCATACCGGCGCGCTCCTTCGGCACGACGCTGACCGCAAGGCCGTCCATCAGGCCCCAGGGCAAGGCGATGCCGATGCCGATCAGGACCAGCGGGGCCATCAGCGCGCCGTCCGCCGCGGGAACGCGACTGAGCCAGACAAGGCCGGCGGCTGCGACAAGCAGGCCGATACCGCTGATAGTGGCCGGAGCGACCCAGCGTGCCAACTGGCCGGCAAGCAGCGGCAATATCAGCAGCGGCCCGGAAAGGCAGATCATCAACTGCCCCGCCTTGATCTCGCTCATCCCCTCGATGCCGATGAAGCGGATTGGCAAGAGCACGAGCAGGACGACAAAGGCGTAGGCAGGCGCGGCGGCCAGGAACTGGACGCCGACGAAACGCGGGAAGCGAAACAGGGTCAGGTCCAGCATCGGCCGGTGCACGCGTCGCTCGACAATGACGAAAGCGACAAAGCAGATGGCGGCCATGCCGAGAAGCGCGATGACGACGGGATCGGTCCAGCCGTTCTGCGGTGCCTGCAGCACGCCATAGGTCAGCGCGGCGAGCGCGATGGTGAAGGTGCCAGCTCCCGCCCAGTCGAGCCCGGCCGCATCCGGGTCGCGCGAATCGGTGACGGTGCGCAGGCCGAGGGATGCGGCCCCAACCGTGAGCACCGCCACCAGAAAGAAGATCGCGCGCCAGCCGAATGCGTCGATGAGCAGGCCGGATGCAACAGGGCCGAAGGCGAGGCCGATGCCGAAGCTGGTGCCGAGAAAGCTGAAGGCGCGCAGCCGCAATTGGCCATCGAATTCCTGGGCAAGGGCAGAGGCGCCGCCGGCGAAGGCCGCAGCACCGCCTATGCCTTGCAAAGCCCTGAAAATGTCGAACCAGACGATATCGGTCGCAATCGTGGCACCCAGCGCGGCAAGGACATAAGTGGCGAGGCCAGCGAGGAAGATCCGCTTGCGGCCATGGTTGTCGGCCAGTGCTCCGGCCGCCATCAGACTGGCGCCAAAGGTCAGCATGAAGGCATTCGTCACCCAATTGAGTTCGATCGGGCTGCCGCCGAGGTCGGCGGCAATGCGGGAAAGCGCCACGGCGGGACCGGTGAAGCTCAACGGCATCGTCATGGCGGCAAGACAAACCGACAGCAGCACAAGCCATCTGCCGGCCGGGCCGGTTATGGTCATCGAAGTCATGGATCTTCCTATCTGAGGCTGGATTTTCCGGCATGCCGCGGATTGGCGGCGCCGATCGCAAGGACAAGATAGGGCAGCGACATTTGCGGCAGAATAGTATTAAATCTCCGGTCATACCGGAATGAAACGCTCGAATTGGTTCATGCGATGGATCGTCTCAACGGCCTTTTGGCTTTCGCCCGCACCGCAGAGCTCGGCAGCTTTGCGTGCGCCGGCCGGGCGCTGGGAATCTCGGCATCCGCAGTCGGCAAGAGCGTCGCCCGGCTCGAGCAGGAGCTTGGGGTGCGTCTCCTCCAGCGCAGCACGCGACGCATAGGTTTGACCGAGGAGGGCAAGCTGTTCAACGAACGCGTGCGCCGCATCCTCGACGACATCGACGACGCCGAGGCGATGCTGTCGCGGACGCGCGAGACGCCGCATGGGCGGCTGCGCGTTTCGACACCGATCGTCACCTATCATCTGCTTTTGCCGGTGCTTTCGGAATTCATGGCGCGATATCCGGAGATCGAGCTCGATATCGATTTCAACGACCGCATCGTCGACATCATCGACGAGGGTATCGATGTCGCGATTCGAAGCGGCGAGCTGCCCGATTCACGATTGGTGTCGAAGCCGGTTGCGCCCTTTCGCATGATCTTATGCGCGGCCGCTTCCTACCTCGACCGCCATGGCACACCCGGCACGCCAGCGGATCTCGCGTTGCATTTCGGCATACATTTCCGTTTTCTCAACAGCGGCAGGCTGCTCGACTGGCCGTTCATTACCGGAAGCGCGGTACCGCAGATACGCTCGATGCTGACCTGCAACAACATGGAGGCATTGAAGGGCGCCACGATCGCTGGTCTGGGCATCGCCTGCATGCCCGATTTCCTAGTGCGGGAGGCGCTGCATGAGGGAAAGCTGCGCACCGTGCTCGACGACCATGTCGACGGTCGCGGTCAGTTCCGCATGCTATGGCCATCCAATCGCCACCTCTCGCCGAAGGTTCGTGTCTTCGTCGATTTCCTCCCCGAGCGGCTTGCGGCCGGACGATAGGTTGCGCCGGGCGAAAGCTGCGACGATGGTCAGTAGGTCGCGCGTCCGCCGGAAAGGTCGAACGTGGCGCCGGTGGTGAAGGAATTCTCGTCCGACAGCATGAAGGCGACCATGGCCGCCGCCTCCTCAACTTCGACGAACCGGCCGCGCGGCACCTTGCCCAGCATGTAGGTCACCTGGGCTTCGGTGAGCTGTTCGAGGATACGGGTGCGGGCGGGCGAGGGCGTCAGCGCGTTGACGGCGATGTCATATCCGGCGAGTTCCTTGCCGAGCGACTTGGTCAGCGCCAGAACGCCGGCCTTGGCGGCAGAATAGGCGGCGGCGTTGGGATTGCCTTCCTTGCCGGCGACGGACGCGACGTTGACGATCCGGCCGTAGTTTCGGTCGATCATGCCGGGCACGAGGCGCCGGCAGCAGTAGAAGACGCCGTTGAGGTCGATATCGACGATCTGGCGCCAGGCAGCGGGGTCATAATCCACCACGGTCGCCGCTGGTCCGGCGATGCCGGCATTGTTGACGAGGAGATCGACGGATCCAAGCGCGCGCGCGGTTTCGGTGGCGGCGCGGTCGACGGCCTCGATCTGCGACTGGTCGCAAATGAAGGTTTCGACGCGGCCAAGCGGTGCAAGCTCGGCGACGGCACTCTTCATCGCCGGCAGGTCGATGTCCCAGATGGCGACGCTTGCGCCCGACGACAGCAGGCGTCGGGCAACCGCAAGGCCGATGCCTTGTGCGCCGCCCGTCACGACGGCGGCACGACCGGAGAGATCGACGACGTTCAAACGGCGGTTCATTGGCTTCTTCCTCCCCTTGCATTGATACTGCGGATCAGTCCTTCACGTTTCGCGCCACCAGCTTGGCGACGCTTGGACCAATGAGCAGCACGACGAGGAAACGAGCCGACTGCAGCGCCATGACGAAGGAGATGTCGACGTTCTGCGCTGCGGCGGCGATGATGGCGACGCTGTCCATGCCGCCGGGGCTGGTCGCGAGATAGGCGGTCAGCGGGTCGATGCCGAGCACGCGGCTGATGACGAATGCCAGTCCGCCGCAGAATGCGATCAGCGCTACGATCGAGGCGATGATCTGCGGCAGGGCGCGCGCCGCATGGCGCAGGATCGGCCGGGTGAAGTTCAGTCCGATCGACCAGCCGACCATGGCGTAGCTGATTGCGAGCAGCCAGGGCGGCAGCTGCATCGGCACGCCGAAGCCCAGATTGACGACGGCGCCGAAGATGAAGGTGCCGAGGAAGAAAGGCGAGGGCAGTCTCAGCTGCCTTCCGAACAGGCCGCCGACGATCGCGATGCCGATGGTGGCGGCGAAGGCGACGGGATCGATCGGCGGGAACCACACGACAGGCGGCACTTCGACACCCGATGTGTCGACCCACATCTTGGCGACCAGCGCCGCCGTCATCGAGACGAAGATGACGCGCAGATATTGCATGAAGGCGACGAGGCGCTGGTCGGCGCCGAAGGCGCCGGCCATCAGCACCATGGCGGTGGCCGCGCCCGGCGAGGAGCCCCAGACGGCGGTGGTCCCGGGCAGAATGCGCCAGCGGCTGATCAGCCAGCCAAGCAGACTCGAGGCCGCGACGGTGGCGATCACCGCAACGAGGAAGAGCGGCCATTCGACGTAGAAGACCGGAAAGATGTCGGCCGAGATCGAATTCGCCACCAGGCAACCGACCACTGCCTGGGCGGAACCGAACAGCAGCCGGGGCACACGCACCGTGGCACCGTTGGTGCCGGCCAGGATCGCGGCCATCATCGGGCCGATCAGCAGCGCTGCCGGCAGGGCGGCCAGCTCCAATGCACCGGCAAAGAGTAGCGAGAACACCGCCAGCACCAGCCACTGCTGTGGCTGGCGCAATCGCGCCATGCGCTCAACGGGTGGTTGCTCTGGTGAAGAGTCCATGTCCGGCTCTTAGACCGGGCGCGGACAAATGCGAACCCGCTTGTCGAAGAAATTCCTAGTCCGGGCCGTCAACTGGACTTTTCCGGTACAGGAAGGCCGAAGCCGCCGACCGGATGGGTCTCGACCTGGAATTCGAAGCCGGCAATGAAGGGACGCGCCTTGGCGATCGCCGCCTGGACTTCGGGCAGTTGCAGCGAAGCCTTATGGCTCGCCTGGTCGGTCCACACTTCGGTGACCCAGATCGCATCGGCATCGGCCGGGTCGGTGGCGATGATGTAGCTCAGGCAGCCTGGCAGGGCGCTGGTCGTCTCGCGAAGCACGTCCATGACCACATCACGCTGGCCGCGTGCTGCCCGCATCTTGCCGATCAGTCCGAACATGCCCTACCTCTCCTGCGGGTTGTACGTCGCCTGAGTATGCAGGCGACGGCTCACGGCATCAACTGGCCGCCATTGACCTCGATCACCTGGCCGATGATGTAGCCGCTCAAGAGGTCGGAGGACAGGAACAGATAGGCTCCGACGCAATCCTGCGCCGTTCCGGCACGGCCCTGAGGTATGGTGGCAACCATGGCCCTCATCTGCTCGGCACTCGAATAGCGTTCATGGAACGGCGTCAGGATTGTGCCAGGCGCCACGGCGTTGACGCGGATGCCGAAACCGATCAGCTCCTTGGCCATGCCGCGCGTCACATTGGAGACGAAGGCCTTGGACGAGCCGTAGAGGCCGGCGCCGCCGCCGGCGCCGTTGCGCGCGGCGATCGAGGAGGTGTTGACGATGAAGCCACCCTGGCGCTTCAGCCACGGGATCGCCTTGCGCGAGGCGGTCAGCACCGATCGCGCGTTGAGATCCATCACCGCGTCATAGTGGGCTTCTGTCTGGTCGGCATAGGCAACGCGGCCGAGCATGCCGCCGGCATTGTTGACGAGCCCGTCGAGCCGGCCGAAATGTTGCGCGCTCTGCTCGACCACGCGCTCGACGTCGGCGGGAACCGAAAAATCGCCCTGGGTCAAAAACACCTCGCCGCCGCCCTCGCGGATGGTCTTGGCCAGCGTTTCTGCTGCTTCCCGACTCGAATTGTAATGCAACGCGACCCGGCATCGCTGCGCGGCGTAAGCGAGGGCGAGCGCGGCGCCGATCCCGGTCGAGGCGCCGGTGACCAGCACTGCCTTGCCGGCAAGGTCGGGAATGACAAGTGCGGTCGGGTTGGCTGGCATGTCGATACCTCCGGGATTTGCGCGGGCAATTGGTAGACGTTCGCCGGCCAGGCGTCCAAGTTCACGCGAGATCAGGGCCGGAGATAGACATAGCCCTGGCGCTGCAGCTCCGAGAGCTTGATGACGCCGCCCTTGTCGGCGACCTGGAAGCCTTCGAGCAGATCGGCCAGCGTGATGTCCATACCGTGCATGGTGTTGCCACAGGCCTGCGGCACGAGCCCCTGCTGGACGAGGCCGGCAAACCGGCTCGAGGTCGCGCCGGACGCGCTCTTCGCCTTGAAGGCCGCAAGGGCCGGACCATGCACGACCAGCACGATCTCGACATTGCCGCCGGTGCCCTCATAGTGGTTCTTGATATTGCCGAGGACGAAATTGACCTTGTCGGCGTCACTGAGGTGATAGGCGACCTTCAGCCGTTCCCCGCCCGTGGCGGCAGTCGCTTGGCGCAGACCGAAAAGGCCGGCCGCTCCGGCAAGACCGGCACGGAAAATGTCACGCCGCAGCATCCCGTATCCTCCTCTGCCGCCCGCTTGCACACGATTCATGTGGCTGAGGCTGCGAACCTGGAGCGTTCCACCGTTTCAGGGAAACGGCGAACCGCTCTATCCCCTTGTTTCGACGCAATTCCGGACGGAAAACCGTTACACACTTTTCCCTGGAATTGCTCTAGACTAGCATAAATCTCGGTCGCGTCCTGTCGGTGCTAGGAGGGATCACATGACGTCGTGGATGGTGGGGGGCGCGACGCTGGGGGCCGCGTTGCTTTTTGTCGGCGCGGCGACTGCCGACGATGCTCTCAAACTCACCGAATTGAGCCCAAATGGCGCCGATGCCTGCTTCGGGCGCGTCTATGATGCAGCCCATCTCAAGGCGCATCCGCACCAGAAGGTGGCACGCATCTTTTTCTATTACGGCCATGACCCAGTTAGCCGGCCGAACGAGGAGCCGAGCACCATGTCGGGCGCCGCCTATAACGGCTTTCTCACCACCACCGTGCGCGGTGCCAATGAGCCCGACTGGGCGGCCGGCTGGTGCAACAAGGAGGACCCCGGCGATGGTTCAAGCGGCATCCGCTGCGGCATGGAATGCGACCGCACGCTGGCCTCTCTCAAGGTCGACGACAAGGGCCGGCTGATCCTCTCCAACCTGCAGCCTGACGTGTATCTCGACGCTGGCGCGGAGGAAGATCTCGGCGAGGCGGAGTACAACAAGCAGGCGCTGGGCAGCGAGGACGACAATTTCCGTCTGGATCCGATGCCGGCTGACACCTGCAAGGCGGAGTTCGCGCGCATCGATCCGATCGATCCGGCGCTCGGGGCCCCGCTGCGTGAGCGATTGAAGCCCGACCAGGCCTTCTGCTACGGCCGCGACTATGATGACGCGCATCTGAAATCGCATCCCGACCAGATGACGCAGTCGATCCGCGTCTTTCGCGGTCCAATCGAGCTCGCTTCCTTCGCCACCGGCGGCGACACCGCCAACTGGCCCGACGGCGCCGACATCGCCATCTCGGTGACGACCAGGCAGAAGAGCGCCAAGGTCACGCAGACCTATTCCTGCCAGGGCGAGGCCGACCAGTGGCGGTGCTCGGCAAGCTCGAAGATGAGCGACTTTGCCTGCGACATCTCGCAGAAGGAAATTTTTCTTAAGCGCGGCGCCGGCGGCACGATGATGCTGGCCAACCCCAACAATGCGCTTGCCATCGTCGATCTCTGCTCGAAGGCGGCGGGTGGCAAGACCAAGTCCGACGATAAGTTCTACAGGCTCAATCCGATGCCGCAGTCGGCCTGCACCCCGTGAGATATTTCGGGACGGATCGTCCCTGTTCATGTTGGCGCGTTCGCGAGTTCGAACGGATCAAGGATCTGGCGATCGAGAGCTGGTGAGTTCAGGCGAACGGTACCGCGGTGGTGCCTTTCGGCAGCTTCGCCTCGTCGTCCGGCTCGACATGGATGGTGACGCGCACGGAGGGGATCTCGGCCTTCAGCGCATCCTCGATCCGGTCGCAGATGACATGGCTGGCGCCGACTGTCATGTCGGCATCGACGACCAGATGGAACTCGATGAAGGTGGCGCGGCCGGCTATGCGCGTCTTCAGGTCGTGCACCTCCATCGCGCCCTTCGAATTGGCCGAGATGATGTCGCGGATCTGCATGTGCTCTTGGGTGTCGACGGCGCGGTCCATCAGTCCATTCATCGACGAGCCGATGACATGCCAGCCCTGCCAGAGGATGTTGAGCGCGACGATGACGGCAAGCGCCGGATCGAGGATCTGCCAGCCGGTGAGGACGGCGCCGACAAGGCCACCGAACACACCGAGGGACGTCACCACGTCGGTCATGATGTGCTGGCCGTCGGCGACCAGAGCCGGCGACTTCGCGTTCCGGCCTGAGCTGATCAGGATCCATGCCCAGATCGCGTTGATGATGGTCGCGACGCCGTTGACGGCAAGACCCGTCCAGGGCTGTTCCAGCGGGGCGGGATGCTGCCAGGATCGCCAGACTTCGTTGAGAATCAGGAGGGCAGCGACGACAATCAGCACCCCTTCGAGCACGGCCGAGAAGTATTCGGCCTTGTGGTGGCCGAAGGGATGGTCCTGATCGGCGGGCTTGTAGCTGACTTGGATCGCCCAAAAAGCGGCGGCCGAGGCGATGACGTTGACGATGGATTCCGCCGCGTCCGAATAGAGCGCGACGGAGCCTGTTATGTACCAGGCGGCTACCTTGAGAGCGAGCACGAAGCCGGCGACGACGATCGACCAGAAGGCCAGCCTTGCGACCTTCTGTCTGGTCGCGGCTTTCACCGCGGCCGCCGTCGTGTCTTCCGTTGCGGCCATCGTTGCTAGGCAGCCTTTTCCTTGGCCTTGCGCGGCAGATGCGCAACAATGTTCTCGATGATGCGCATGCCGGCATTGTGGCCGAGCGTCATGATCGATTCCGGATGGAACTGCACGGCGGCGATCGGCTCCTTGCGGTGCTCGAACGCCATGATGATGCCGTCCTCGGTTTCGGCCGTGACCACGAAACCGTCGGGCAGGCGCACCGGATCGGCGAAGATCGAATGGTAGCGGCCGACCGTCACCTCCTTGGGCAGCCCCGAGAAGATGATGCCAGGCTTGGAGACGCGGATGCGCGACGGCTTGCCATGCATCGGGATATGCAGCTGTCTCAGCTCGCCGCCATAGGCCTCCGCCAGCGCCTGCAGACCGAGGCAGACGCCGAAGATCGGCAGGTCGCGGCTCCTCGCCCTTTTGATGGTGGCCGCGCAGTCGAAATCCCTCGGCGTGCCGGGGCCGGGCGACAGCACGACGAGATCCGGCTTCAGCCGCTCGAAGACCTCTTCCGGCACTGGCGTGCGCACGGTCGAGACATTGGCACCGGTCTGGCGGAAGTAGTTGGCCAGCGTGTGGACGAAAGAGTCCTCATGATCGACGAGCAGAATGTTCACGCCGTCGCCGACGCGCGCGGTGGTGCGTTCGGCGCCGGTGGCGTTGCCGGTCCTGGCGTCGCGGATGGCGGAGAGCATGGCGGATGCCTTCAATTCGGTTTCGGCTTCTTCTTCCTCGGGAACGCTGTCGAAAAGCAATGTGGCGCCGGCGCGCACTTCGGCGATGCCGTCCTTGATGCGTATGGTGCGCAGCGTCAGCCCGGTGTTCATGTCGCCGTTGAAGTTGACCATGCCGATCGCGCCGCCATACCAGGCGCGTGGGCTCTTCTCGTTCTGCTCGATGAAGCGCATGGCCCACAGTTTCGGCGCGCCGGTGACGGTGACCGCCCACGCGTGCGACAGGAAAGCGTCGAAGGCGTCCATGCCTTCGCGCAGCCTTCCCTCGATGTGGTCGACGGTGTGGATCAGGCGCGAATACATCTCGATCTGGCGGCGGCCGATGACGCGCACCGAGCCAGGCTCGCAGACGCGCGACTTGTCGTTGCGGTCGACGTCTGAGCACATGGTGAGCTCGGACTCGTCCTTTTTCGAATTGAGCAGCTTCAGGATCTGCTCGGAGTCGGAAATAGCGTCGTCGCCGCGCTTGATGGTGCCGGAAATCGGACAGGTCTCGACGCGGCGGCCATTGACGCGCACGAACATCTCCGGCGAGGCGCCGATCAGATATTCGTTTTCGCCGAGATTGATAAAGAAGGAATAGGGGGAGGGGTTGATCGATTTCAGCTTGCGGGAGATGTCGGCGGGCTGGGTCTCGCAGCGTTCGTAGAACATTTGTCCGGGCACGACCTCGAACAGGTCGCCACGCTTGAAGCTCTCCATGGCCAGGCGCACCAAGTTGGCATATTCGCCCGGCTCGTGGTCACCACGCGGCGGGATGCGGTCGGCGGTCCTGAACGGCTCGGCGGCGCCTTCGCGGGCCAAGCCCTCGGTCGAAAAACCCTCGCCGGAATAGTCGTAGCGGTCGGTCCAGGCCTTGGTCGAATAGTGGTCGACGACCAGGATCTCGTCGGGCAGGAACAGCACGAGGTCGCGCTGGCTCTCTCTGCGCTCGAGCTTGTAGTCGACCGGATCGAACTGGAAGGCAAGGTCGTAGCCGAAGGCGCCATAAAGGCCGAGATTGGCGTCTTCGGCGGTCTTGAAGAGCGCTGTGATGGCGCGCAGCACGGTGAAGACGGACGGAACGCGGCTGCGCTCCTCCTCGGTGAAGACACGGCCGGGCTTGGCGACATCGAGACGGATGAGCTTTTTCGAGGTCTCGGCGATCGTCACTTCGCTGAGCTGGCCAAGCGCCTTGCCGATCACCGGCAATAGTACCTCGCCACGGGCGTTCAACGCCTCGATGCGCATGGCGCGGCCGCGCGCCGAGATCACCAGCGGCGGGTCGATGATGGCCGTGTCCCAGCGCGTGTAGCGGCCCGGATATTCGTAGTTCGAGGAAAACACCGCGCCGCGGCGGGAATTCAAGCCTTCGACATAGGCGTCGATCGCGCCTTCGTAAGGCCTGTCATGGCGCTCGCGGGTGATCGTCACCCCGCCCGCGGTGACGAAGCGCTCCGCTCCGTTGTCCAGAACTTTAATCGTCATTGCCGTCTCCATCAGCGTTTTGGGCAACGGACCCGGGAATGGCTTGAAAAAACAAATGGCCGCCCGGACATTCCGTTGCGGCCACCATCTTCTTTACGCACACGCGTTCAAACTGGCCGCTGTCAGCGAGCCCACCACCAGACGGTCTTGTTCGAACGCATGTTCATGGCGACTCCCATAGCGGCGAATGAAGGCCTGCGCAACTGGATTTCATGCGGATGGTGAAAGCCGCAGGCCTTTGTTTGATACATGTCGTTCTCCAAAAACCGCTGCGCATTTGGGCGACATGCATCAGTCCTCCAACGTGCCGGAGCGCGCGTCGGCGCTCTTCTTGTCGCCGGCAAGCTTCAAAAGGTCCTCGCCGGCGCGGATGATGCGGCGGGAACGCCTGGTCAGGATGAAGCCCGATTGCGGCGCGAACACTTCGGTGCGGCCGCCGACTTCGCCAGGCGCATGGACGATCGTCGCCAGCCTGTCACCTTTCTTGACGTGGTCGCCGGGCTTGACGTCGTAAAGGATGGCGCCGGCTTTGGGCGAGGGCATCATGTCGATGTTTTCCAACGGCACGACGGCGCGGCTGAAACTGCTCGCCTTCGGAACGGAAGGATCGTGAATGACGTCGCGCGTCACCAGCAGGCGGTAGAGGCCTGCGGCATCCGACCCGGCCAAGGCGGCGTCGACGTCCAGCATGCCGCGATATTCGACCGTGGTGACGACGCGGCGGTCGAAACGCGCGACGCTCGGCGGCACGTTCTGGTAGGGCATGATCGAGGCGCCCTCGAAGGTGCCGCTGCTGTCCTCGCTCCACAGCACCACGGCGTCGGCGCCCATGGCGGCCGCGCAGCCGGCCATATGCGGCCACAGGCTGGTGTGGACGTAAAGATAGGCAAGGCCCTCATCGTCGCAGTGGAGATCGAGCACGATGTCGTTGCCGAGCGAGAGCTCGACGAGCCGGTTCTTCAGCCGGCGGTCGGCGCCGCCGAGGCTGACGTCCGGCAAGAGCTTGGCATCGGGTGCTGCAAGCAGCGGAAAAGAACGATTGAAGTTGGTGCGGGTGCCGAGATTGAAGCGGCCCTGATGCTCGCCGAAATGATACTGGGCGCGGCCGATCGGATTGGCCCACGGCAGCACGGTGACGGCGCCCCTGATGCGGCTTTCCGCTTCCGCCTTCGCAAGCATCGGCATCAGAGCGTCGATGGCGACGACGCCCGGCAATTCGCCGGCATGGAGCGCCGCCTGCAGATAGGCCGAGGGTGCTGCCTTGTCCGTGCCGCCGAAGCGGAAAACCGGGAATTCGTATGCAACGCCTTCGCTGTCGCCGGCGATGCGCTCGATCGTCTTTTGCATGAAGTGCCTCCGATGTGAGGCCAGACATGCATGTTTGCGGTTCGGCTGTCGAGTGGTCCAGCAGCGCCGGGCGTCGGCGCAGCGCAGCCGTTCGGCCGGCCGGGTCCGCAGCGCAGTGCGCGGTTGAGCGCCAGCGCAGCCCGAGCGGCCTGAAGCGGCTTGTCCAGCCTCAGGTGAGCGGCTTCAGCTCCTGGGCGATGGTCGGCAGAAGCTCCGAGACATTGGGGTGGATATGCATGGCGCGCGCCAGCGTCGAGATCGGCGCCTTGGCGTACATGAGGTCGAGCACCGAGTGGATTGCCTCGTCGCCGCCCGGGCCAAGGATCGAGCAGCCGAGGATTTCGCCGGTGTCGGCATCGGCCAGAATCCTCATGAAGCCCTGCGTCTCGCCCTTTTCGACGGCGCGGCCGACACGGGTCATCGGCCGCTGGCCGACGAGCGCCCGGCGGCCGGATTTCTTCACCGCGGCCTCGGTCATGCCGCAGCGGCCGAGTGGCGGATCGATATAGAGCGCATAGGCCTCGATGCGGTCGCTCACCCGGCGCGGATCGTTGTCGAGCAGATTGGCGGCGACGATCTCGTAGTCATTGTAAGAAGTATGGGTGAAGGCGCCCTTGCCGTTGCAGTCGCCCATCGCCCAGATGCCGGGCACGCTGGTGCGCAGCTGGTCGTCGACGACGACGTAGCCGCGCTGGTCGACTTGGACGCCGGCCTTGTCCAGGCCGAGGTCGTCGGTGTTGGGGACGCGGCCCAAGGCCAGCAGCACATGCGAGCCGACCGCCGGCGGCTTGCCGGCGGAGAAGGTCACGGCGATGCCGTTGCCTTTCCTGGCGAAGGCGATGTCGTCGGCGCCGACATGGACGGCGATGCCCTCGTTTTCGAGGATCGACTGGATGGCGGCCGAGACATCCTCGTCCTCGCGGCCGGTCAGCCGCGGCGCTTTTTCGATCACCGTGACCTCGGAACCGAAACGGCGGAACATCTGCGCGAATTCGAGCGAGATGTAGCTGCCGCCGACGACGATGAGATGGCTGGGCAGCACATCGAGATCCATCATCGAGGAATTGGTGAGATAGGGGACGTCGTCGATGCCGGGAAGATCGGGCACCGATGCGCGCCCGCCGGTGTTGAGGAAGATTTTTGGCGCGGTCAGCAGATCGTCGCCGACGCGCACGGTGTTGGCGGATACGAAGCGCGCATGACCGCGGTAGAGCGTGCATTTCTCCATGCCCGCGATCCAGGTCTCCAACCCAGTGCGGGAAGCGCCCGACACCTTGTCCTTGCGCGCCTTGATTGCCTTGTAGTCGACGCCGACCGGGCCGGAGAGGGTCACGCCATAGTCGGCGGCGCGGCGGGCAAGATGGGCGGCGTAAGCGCTCGCCACCATCGTCTTGGTCGGGATGCAGCCGGTGTTGACGCAGGTGCCGCCGACCAGTTTGCGCTCGATCAGCGCTACGCTCATGCCGGCCGCAGTCAAGCGACCGGCGAGCGGGGTGCCGGCCTGACCTGCACCGATAATGATGGCGTCGAAGGCCTTCGCGCTCATGCGACCGCCGCCACGATGAGCAGGCCGCCGAGGATCGCGACCGCGTCCTCGATGAAGGCTGCGGGTGGGTCCTTGCCAAACGCGGCTGCCAGTCTCGAACGGGCTTCCGCGCCGCCCAGCGTGCCGATGACCGCGCCGATCGCGCCAGCAATGAGGCCTCCGATGGTCGCGCCGCCGGCGGCGCCGATCACAGCGCCGGTGAAGGCGCCTATGACGATGCGGGCGCCGAACTGCTGCGGCACCTTGCGGCTCGGCGTCGACGGCAACTGGTCGGTGACGAGCTCGACGATCGCCAGAATGGTGAAGATGCCGACAGCGATCCAATGGCCCATGAAGCTCGCCCAGGTGCCGGCGACCGGCAGCCAGCCGAGCCAAGCGCCCCAGGCGATTGTCGCCGGCGCCGTCATGGCGCGCAGGCCGGCAACCACGCCAATCAGCAATGCAAGAATGTAGAGCATGATCGACCCCCTCAAATCCGGGACCTCGCACGGCCCCGAGACGTCAGGCTAGCATAGGCCGGGCTTTTGGCCACGGCTTTTCCCTGAAGCGCGTCGCGATCTTTCAGGTTCGCTCCATGCGCTTTAGGTAATGCCTGGATCGGCGGCAGCGCTGTGATCCTCGCCGGCATCAGCATCGGCGAAGGCGCCATCGTCGGAACGGGCGCGGTGGTGACGCACGATGCCCGCCAACGTGACGGTGGTCGGCAACCCGGCGCCGGTCGTTACAAGAGGCTGAGCGCGTCCGATACCTGAGCGCTTCGAGAGAACTCGCGCCGATATTGCATCGGCGAGGTCCTGAGCCGCGCGGCGAAATGCTGCCGCAGCGAAGTGGCGCTGCCGAAGCCGGCCTCGAAAGCCACCATATCCATCGACTTGTCCGTCTGTTCCAGCAGCCGCTGCGCCAGCGCCACGCGCTGGCCGGCCAGCCAGTCGCCGAAGCTGGTGCCGGTCGACTTCTGGAAGCGGCGCGTGAAGGTGCGGCGGGTGAGGCCCGCTGCTTCGGCGACGCTGTCAAGGCTGTGCGCGTCGCCGAGCGTCGCCCGCACCTCGTCCAAGGCCTTGGCGAAGCGGTCGGCGGTCGGCGTCGGCGCGAGCGGGCGTTCGATGAACTGGGCCTGCCCGCCTTGCCGATGCGGCGAAAGCACGACGTGGCGGGCAAGCCGAAGCGCTGCCTCGGCGCCATAACGGGCGCGCACGATGTGCAGGCAGCAGTCCAGCCCGGCGGCGACGCCGGCGGAGGTGACGATGTCGCCGTCGTCGACATAGAGCACATCGGCGTCGACGGCGATATCGGGATGAAGGGTCTTGAGCTGATCGGTATAGGCCCAGTGCGTGGTCGCCTTGCGTCCCGCCAGCAGTCCAGCGGCGGCAATGGCGAACGTGCCGAGGCACAGGCCCACGATCAGCGCGCCACGTTCGTGTGCCCGTTCGAGCGCATCCTTGAGCGGAGCGGCCAGAGGCGCGTCGAGATCCTTCCAACTGGGGATGATGACGATGTCGGCTTCGTCGAGCGCCGAAAGATCATGCGGGACCGAGATGGTCAAACCGGCATCGGTATGAATTGGCCCTTGTTCGGCCGCGCAGACACGGAAGTCGAAGCGCGGCAGACCGAGCTTGGTACGGTCCGCGCCGAAAACCAGGCATGGCACGGAAAGATGAAAGGGGCTGATGCCGTCGAATGCGACGGCGGCGATGATCGGATTGTGCATGGCAGACACCATTGGGTTGCGGCAACAGTGTCCCAATTCTTTCGAATAATGTCAATTGGGCCACTTTCTGCGAGTGGATATCCGGCCTAGCTTTGCGCCCATCAACCCGTTCGAAAGGAAAAAGCCATGTCGGCACCAGCCACCCAGCCGCGCCGCGCGCTCGTCGTCGTAGATGTCCAGAACGACTATGACGGCGGCAATCTCGCCATCCAGCATCCGCCCTTCGCCGACAGCGTCGCCAATGTGGCGCGCGCCATGGACGCCGCCACTGCTGCCGGCATCAAGATCGTCGTCGTCAAGCAGATGGCGCCGGAATCAGCACCGTTCTTTGCCAAGGGCAGTCATGGCGGCGAATTGCATCCCGAGATCGCAAGGCGCGCGCGCGACCATTATGTCGAAAAGACGCTGCCTTCCGCCTTCACCGGCACGGATCTCGAGGACTGGCTGCGCGCCAACCACATCGATACGATCGCGGTCGTCGGCTACATGACGCATAATTGCGATCTGTCGACCATCATACATGCCGTGCATATGGGTTTTGCCGTCGAGTTCCTTTCGGATGCCAGCGGTTCGGTGCCTTACGCCAACAGCGCCGGCTACGCGTCGGCCGAGGACATCCATCGGGTGGTGAGCGTCGTGCTGCAGTCGCGCTTCGCCGCCGTGCTGAAGACCGCCGAATGGATCGATTGCCTGAAGACCGGCGCCCTGCCGGAACGTGACACCATCTATGCGTCCAACCAGCGGGCGCTGGCACGCAACGCCGCCTAAAGCGCGTCGCGATCTTTCAGATTCGCGCCATGCGCTTTAGGTTTCTGATTTCACGCATGTCCTTGTTCCGAAACCGGTTCCCACTTTCGGGGGACATGCTTTAGACCGGAGCTGCGTGGAACAGCAAGAGGCGCCGCAGCGATGCAGCGCCTCTTGCTTTGGCATGAAAATTCATGAGGCGCGTGACCCACTTCACAGAAGTCCAGCCGGCACTTCCAGAGAGTGATGCCGCATTGGTAAGCGCGGTTGGCCGGGGGCTGGATTGGAAGCGCGCATTGCACGAACCGTGGTTGTCCTGGCGCTTGCCGTCGGCGCCGCGCTGTTGCCGTGGCCCGCCTTCGCGCAAGTTCCCCCACACGCGCCAGGGACCATCTGCTTCACCCAATTCTTCTGGTGCTGGGCGCAGCCACCCGGACCGCCCGGATATCCATGCGGGTGCCCGTCGCAATATGGCTACGTGCCCGGGGTTCTGGGCTAGCGACGCGATGAGTGAGAGCCGACGTCGATGACCGCTCCTGTTGATCCTCTTGTGACCGGGCTGCTGAAAGACGCGAAGCTGGTGGCGGGCTATGGTCGCTATGGGGTCTTCAAGGACAATTCGCTGTTCGCGGCCATTGGCGATGCCGAGAAGCTTGGCGATGTGACGGCCGGCCAGCCGGCGGTGGTCAATCTTCAGAAGGTCTTGAACGACTGTTCGGGTGTCGTGCCGTTTTCCACGCTGGCGGCACTTCGCTCCGGGTGGTCGCCTGGCGACACTTCGCGCAGGGCCGCGATAGCAACCTATTTGCTGGTCGCGCTGTCGGTGATCCTGATGGTGATCACAGGCAAGATGACATATGTCTACAACAGGGGCGTCTCCTTGAGCGCCGAGCTGCAAGACATAGACAAGGACAATTTCAGCGTTCGCTTCGGCCAGGCGGTGCGCCAGGTCTGGGCGACGCAGAAGCAATTGCGATCGGCCGCATCGGGCGGCCTGTCGCAAAGCGACATAAATCTTCTTGAGGATGTCTACTACAACGCCGAGGACAGCCTTCATTTGCTCGACCAGCGGTTCGTCACCCTCTGGGCGAATTCCCAGAGCTTCATGACCCGAGAGGCGCGTTTCCCGATCTGGGGGATGCAATCGGCCTACTGCAAGCTGCAGTCGCTGGTGACCGCGGGCGCGGCGGGCAATGGTCAGACCTACGATCCGCAGCAGGCGATCACAAACCAGCTTTGCAATCAGGGGGTGGCGTCGGCAAAGTCGGAATATTCGGGACCAGTGGGCGAGGTCCCGGGAGGGGGAAATCCAGCTTGCGCGCAACCCGGCAATCCCGCGGGCAAGGAGCCTGGCGGCGCCGTGTCGGCAGGCACGAGCCCCGAGATCGACGCGAACAGCGAGTACGAGGAGGCCACCCGCAGTCTTCAGTGCAGCGGCGTGATCACCCTTACCCCCAGTTCAATTTACATGATGACCGCGCAGATAGGAGGCCTCAACGCCGTCTTGAGCCCCTATGCTCTCTGGATCCTGCCGGCACTTTACGGAAGCCTGGGCGCCATCATGTTTCACATGCGCATGATCCTGAACCCGCTGCTGCCTAATCCGACATTGGCGCACTGGTTCACAGGGTCGTCCTGGGAGCGCTGGCGGGCATGGTGCTGGCCTGGTTCTTGGGGCCTGACACGAAGCTTGGCGGTCAGGCTTCAGCGATAGGCTTCAGCCTGTTCACCTTCGCCTTCCTGTTCGGCTTCAGCCTGGATATCTTCTTCACCCTCCTCGACCAGTTCGTGAGCATGTCGGTCGCAGGCATCAAGAAGTTCGGTTCCTCGACGGCGGCTTGAGGAATTCGGGCAAGCAAAAAAGGGCGCCGCGGCAGCGCGGCGCCCTTGGTCATTCTCAGCTCGAAGAATGTTTAGAACAGACCCTCGATCTGACCCTGTTCGTTGAGGAAGATCTTTTCCGAGGACGGCGCCTTGGGCAGGCCCGGCATGGTCATGATCTCGCCGCAGATGATGACGACGAAGCCGGCGCCGGCCGAAAGCCTCACCTCGCGCACCGGCACGGTGTGGCCGGTCGGCGCGCCGCGCAGGTTCGGGTCGGTCGAGAAAGAGTACTGCGTCTTGGCCATGCAGACCGGCAGGTTGCCGTAGCCGGCCTGCTCCCAGGCATGCAGCTGGTCGCGGATCGACTTGTCGGCGATCGCCTCGTCGCCGCGGTAGATGCGCTTGACGATGGTGTTGACCTTCTCGAACAGCGGCATCTCGTCGGGATAGAGCGGCGAGAACTGCGAGGCGCCGGATTCGGCGATCTCGACCACCTTCCTCGCCAAATCCTCGATGCCGGCGGAGCCTTGCGCCCAGTGCTTGCACAGGATCGCCTCGGCGCCCTGCGCCTTGACGAAGTCCTTCATCGCCTGGATCTCGGCCTCGGTGTCGGTGGTGAAGTGGTTGATCGCGACGACCGCCGGCACGCCGAACTGCTTCACGTTCTCGATGTGGCGGCCGAGGTTGAGGCAGCCCTTCTTGACCGCCTCGATGTTCTCCTTGCCGAGGTCTTCCTTCTTGACGCCGCCATTCATCTTCATGGCGCGCGCGGTGGCGACGATGACGGCGGCGGCCGGCTTGAGGCCTGCCTTACGGCACTTGATGTCGAAGAATTTTTCGGCGCCGAGGTCGGCGCCGAAGCCCGCTTCGGTGACGACATAGTCGGCAAGCTTGAGCGCCGTCGTGGTGGCGACGACCGAGTTGCAGCCGTGTGCGATGTTCGCGAACGGACCGCCATGCACGAAGGCCGGGTTGTTCTCAAGGGTCTGCACCAGGTTGGGCTGGATGGCGTCCTTCAGAAGCACGGCCATGGCGCCGTCGGCCTTGAGGTCGCGGGCATAGACCGGCGACTTGTCGCGGCGGTAGGCGACGATGATGTCACCCAGACGCTTCTCGAGGTCCTTGAGGTCGGTGGCCAGGCACAGGATCGCCATCACTTCCGAGGCGACGGTGATGTCGAAGCCTGCCTCGCGCGGGAAGCCGTTGGCGACGCCGCCCAGGGAACAGATGATCTCGCGCAGCGCCCGGTCGTTCATGTCCATGACACGGCGCCAGGCCACGCGGCGGATGTCGATGCCGAGTTCGTTGCCCCAATAGATGTGGTTGTCGATCAGCGCCGAAAGCAGGTTATGGGCGGTGGTGATGGCGTGGAAATCGCCGGTGAAGTGGAGGTTCATGTCGTCCATCGGCACCACCTGGGCGAGGCCGCCGCCGGCCGCGCCGCCCTTCATGCCGAAGTTCGGACCGAGCGAGGCTTCGCGGATGCACACGACCGCCTTCTTGCCGATCCGGTTCAGGCCGTCGCCGAGGCCGACCGTGGTGGTCGTCTTGCCTTCGCCGGCGGGAGTGGGGTTGATGGCGGTGACCAGGATCAGCTTGCCGTCCTTGTTACCCTTCACCGACTTGATGAACTCGGCCGAGACCTTCGCCTTGTCGTGGCCATAGGGCAGCAGGTGCTCGTATGGGATGCCGATCTTGGCGCCGATCTCCTGGATCGGTTTCTTGTTAGCGGCGCGCGCGATCTCGATATCGGACTTCACTTCGGCCATGACGGCTTTCCTCTGAAATGAGCGGTGGAGGGGAGGGCTTTGATCGCTGCATGATCGAAACGCCGCCCGGACGCAAGGGCATGTTCTAACCCTGTCGCTGTCACGGCGTCAACTTTCATGCAACTATATTTCCTGTGAAGAAAGTTCACTGTTCCCGGGCCGACCTTGCCGGCGTCTTCGGCGCCCGGTCGTTGCGCCGTATAGAAGCCAGAGCAGGTGCCGCTCCGCCGTCTCAAAACAGCCGTGCAATACGCGAAAAGCGACAGAGGCGACGGCGCAAATCCGCCAGCCTCAACTGTCTGCTGGTCAGGCTATTGGGTCAGCACGTTGCTGATCTCGACCATGTTGGAGCGCACGCGCAGGATATAGAAGCCCATGGTCGTCAGATGCGTCGGCAGGAGCCAGCCGTCCTCGCGTCCATTGGCGATGATGAAGGGCTGGATGCGCAGCGCCGAGACGAACTGCGCGTCCATCGTGTCCCACAGGTTCTGCAGGTGCTTTTCCTTGATCACGCCCTCGAAGTCTGCCTGAGCGCCCTTCATCAGCCCGTAATAAGCATAGAGCTGGCCGTAGGCGAACCAGAAGCGATCGTCGGCGCGGAAGTCGAACCAGCCGTCATTGTGGTTCTCGGCGCGCTCCTTGAGGATCGCCGAGGTCGAGCCGATGTCGCTGGCGATACGGTCGATATATTGCTTCAGATTGTCGGCGCGGGCGTCAAACGTCGCCTGGCAGGTGGCCAGCCGCGCATTGAAGGAGCGCAGCTTGCGCACCGCGTCGCGATAATAGCTCGGCGTCGGCGTCTTCGGGCCGAACGGGTTCAAGCCGAAATACCATGTGTATTCGTCGAATTGCAGATTGCCGCGCGCGTCTTGCAGGTCGCTGTCGATCTGCGAGGTCGTGCGCACGCGTCCGAGATTGTCGGCAAGCTCGGTCGCGGTGCGCCGCACCGCCTGGTTGATGCCACGCTGGAAAGAGGCCTTGTTGTCCATCCATGGCGTGTGGTCCCAGTCGATGCCGAACAAGCCGAGCTTGTAGAGGATCATCGACGAGATCCAGGCATTCTGGTTGACGTTGAAGTCGGTAAGATCGGCCGCCACCTGGGCGATCGCCGAGTTGCCGCAGGTCTTGGCCGTGTCGGTGCCGGCGCCGGCCGAAACCTGCTCGCCGGCCGACACGTTGCGCGTCTCGAAGGTGTATTTGTCGGGATAGTTTGGCTCGAAATTGTTCCACCACTGAGTGGCATAGAAGAAATTGGCGTAAAGGCCGATCAGCACCAGGATAGCGAGGCCCACCACCGCCTTCAGGATCCAGCCGCGCTGCCCGTACCAGCGGCCGACCCACATGAACGGCCACAGGATGATGCCGACGACGAAGCCGATGCCGCGGCCGATCCATTGGAAAATCCGGGTGAAGAAATTCACGATCGGATCAAGCATGGCTCTCGTCACCCCCTCAGTCAGTCAAGCCGTAAAGGCGCGCGCGGAACGCCGCCTTGTCCTTCAAATATGTGGTTTTCAGAACGTCCACAACATGCGATCGCCAGGCGTCGCTGAAGCCGTCGAAGTCCTTGTAAAAGCCCGGTTTGTTGAAGACGTAGCGCGAGACGAAGTCCTGCGGCACGAAATCCGAGATCAGCTGGTTGATGAGCCAGGCATCGGGATGATCGGGCCTGGCGCGCACGACCAGGAAGCGCTGGCGCGGCGGAACGTCCTCGACCTTGAGATGGCCGAACTGGGCGATCTCGCGCTTGGCGGCGTTGAGGAACGGGAAGTTGCCGTCGCTGGCAATCAGGTCGGCATGGCCGTGGATCCAGGTCTGCAGCCAGACCTTGTCTACATCCGTCAGGTTGCGGTTGGGCTCGGCGTCGCGGATCAGCGCCCGCACCACCATCTCGGCGCGATGCTCGAGATAGCCCGAGGCCTCGATCCAGGAGGCGCGCGGCAAGTCAAGGCGGCCGGTGGCGGCGAGGAAACGGAACACCTTGTCGGCGTCGTTGATCGACAGATAGCTCACTTGCCACGGCCGCGAGCGGCGGAAGCCCGGTGCTGCCGGGTCGCAGATCACCGTCGTCATATCAGGATCGACAAAGACATAGAGCCCGCCGAAATGGCTCGTCCAGTAGGCATTGTGGCGGAAGATCACCTGGTCGGGGACAAGCGCGTTCTCGCGGATGTCGCCGCAGATCTTGGCGAGATCGACCATGCGCTCGAGCATGGCGTTGTCGCGCCAGGCGTCGGGCTCCTGTTTCAGCCGGTCGACGAGCTTGCCGAGCTCGGCCGCCTTGCCCAGCACGTCCTCGGCCGACAGCACCTTGAACTCGACCTGGTTGATCGAAAGCAGATCCTCGATGTCGTTGACCTTGGGAACGGAGTCCTCGATCTCGCCGTAGATGACGTCCTTGATGGTCAGAGCGTCGATGGCGCGCTGGTTCTTGGACATGAATTCGAACATCAGCTGCGAGGTGTTGGAAAAGGCGGTGTGCACTACCGGCAGGTCGATCTGCGACGGCGTCAGGATGATGAAGCGGCGGTTGACCTCGTTGGGATCTAGATAGTCGTAGTCGCCGCATTCTTCGGCCACCTCGGGCGAGAAGCCGGTGCGGTCGATCTGGAAGCTTGTCAGCTTGGTGGGATCGAGGCCGAAGGCGACGAGCGCCTTGTTGTAGCGCTGGACGAGATGCGGCTCGTCGACGGCGAGCAGCCTGCCGTAGATCAGCTCGTTGTCGCGCAGCAGGTCGGGTTTTTTCTTCACCTATCCTTCTCCCCGTTCACGGGGAGAAGGTGCCCGAAAGGCGGATGAGGGGCGCGGACTTCCCTTCTCCCCTTGTGGGAGAAGGTGGATCGGCGCGTAGCGCCGAGACAGATGAGGGGTGTTGGCCGGAGTGCCGGCGGCGCCAAGCTGGAGCACCCCTCATTCGTCGCCTTCGGCGACACCTTCTCCCACAAGGGGAGAAGGGGGTGTTGGCGCAACTCACGCATTCCACAGCCCCTTCTTCTTCAGTTCCTCCATCTCGCGTGCCGCGCGCTCGCGCAGCCGCGCGTCGCGCAGGAGCTTCTCCACCGCGGCGTCGTCGGACTTGTCGGAATAGCGGAATTCGGAATCGGCGTAGCGGTTGATCTCCTGCATGACCATCTCCATCGAGAACGGGCCGCGCAGTTCCTCGATCATCGCCTTCTTGTCGTCGTAGCTCTTGTGCATAAAGGCTTCCGGCTTCTCGAACCAGTCGTCCGGCAGCTCGATGTCCATGGCGCGCATTTTTATGGCGTCGGTGACGTTCTTGATGGCGCGGCCGGTGAAGCGCGGCTCGGCGTCCTTGATCATGTGCAGATAGGTGCCGATGTCGGCCATGGTTTTCGGTGCGCCGTTTTCCTTCATGTAGCGTTCATAGACCTTCATCAGCCCGTCTTCCTGCGGCTTCTCGTGCTCCTCATAGGCCTCGGCCACGGCACGCTGGATCTCCTGCGCCGCGTAGAGCTCGTGGTCGCCCAGCGGGATCTTGTGGTTCTTGCCGGCAAGCAGCACGAAGATGTCGATGTAGTCGTCGCGGGTCTGCGGGCCGTCGACCAGCCAGCGGGCGCCGGCGCGCTGGCGCAGCGCATCGTCGACATTCTCGGGATAGTTGGAAAACATGCCGAAGGAGCAGTTGCCGCGCACCACGGTGGAAGCACCGGCAAAGGCGTCCATCAAGACGCCGGTGATTTCCTGCTGGCCGGCGGACGCGCGGTCGTCGGAGCGGCGCGCCGCCACTTGGTCGATGTCGTCGATGGTGCCGAAGCCGATGGTTCGCGGATTGAGCACGTTGTTGATGAACTGGCGACAGTTCTGGCCCGACTTGCCCTGATAGGACGAAATCTGGTCGACCCCGAAATTCTCGTAGACGAAGGGATAGCCGGCGACCTGGCAGTAGCCGTTGACGAGACCGGCGATCATCTGGATCAATGTCGTCTTGCCGGTACCGGGCGCGCCGTCGCCGATGAAGGTGAACAGGAAGCCGCCGAGCTCGACGAAAGGGTTCAACTCGCGCTCGAAATCATAGGCCATCAGCATCTTGGCCAGCCTGACCGACTGGAATTTGGCGATGTGGTTGCCGACGACTTCTTCCGGTTTCTTGAAGGTCATCAGCAGCGGCTTTAAACGCTTGCCGGGCGCCACGTCGAAGCCGTCGAGGGTGAAGTCGTCGACGTCGATGCGAATATGCGCATTCTCGAACGGGCCGATGCCGTCGAAGCGCCCTTTGCGCGCGAGCAGCCCATCGATGGCGACGCGGGCAAAGGCACGCGCCCGCGTCATCAGGTCGGCGTCGTCCTTCGAACCGGCAATCGCCTTGTCGAGCCCGGCCACGATAGACTTCACCGCATCCTGCGGCGTGTCGAAGAGGAAGTCGGGTTCGGGACTATCGTTCGGCGCCTCGCCGTCACTGTCGATCAGCTGGAACAGGTAGGAGGCGAAGCCGAAGGCCGAAACATAGGCCGCGGCCGACAACAGTCTCTTGAACCTCGCAGCCTCGTCGCCTTCGAGCGGCGCCCGGGCGTTCTTCGCCTGCAGGCTTTCGAGATCGGAACCCTCGGCGAAGACATCCGATATGGCCAGCGCGACGGCCAGGCCGCGGCGGGCGCGGAACAGAAGCGTGTGCTGCGGGATGCTCATCAACTGGTCGTCGGGATGAATTGCGGCAACCGTCTTCGACAGCTCGACTTCGCGCG
This sequence comes from Mesorhizobium sp. WSM4884, assembly GCF_029625675.1. Lineage (NCBI taxonomy): Bacteria > Pseudomonadati > Pseudomonadota > Alphaproteobacteria > Hyphomicrobiales > Phyllobacteriaceae > Mesorhizobium > Mesorhizobium sp. WSM4884. The sequence goes on along the minus strand of NZ_JARTVO010000005.1, from coordinate 10,470 downwards.
TGCGCCGCACCGAGCCGACCGATACGGTCGAGACGAAGCGCCGGTTGGTGCCGGCGAGCGCGGTGCCGGATTCGCGCGCGGGGTCCTCCAGCACGACGATGCGGGTGATGAAGCTCTGCGCGGTAGCGCGGTGCCGTTCGATTGCCGCTTCCGAGATCGTGGTCAGCCCGGTGTCCATGAAGGATGCTCCGCGGTTGAAATCAGACGTCGCTGATGACCTGTCCGTTCGACAGGATGTGGACCTTGTAGCCGGAAAAGATCTTCTGCGCCTCGCCGGCGGCGTACAGCGCCTGATAGGCCTCGTGCGGGATCAGCGCGTGGTTCTCGTAGCTCGACACGCCCTGGCGCGCGGCTTCGAGGTCGTCGGTGTTGATGAAGAATTCCTGCGTCGTCTTCTCGCTGGAGAACAGGCCCTTGCGGCCGGGCTTCTCGCCCTTGGAAAAGACCTCCTGGATGGTCCAGGTGAGCAGCCAGGCGTTTTCGGGCTTGCGCACCTTGGCCAGGACCTCCGTCACCGTCGAATTGTTCTCGGTAATCCCGGCCGAATAGAAAGGTCCAAGCACGACGCGCCGCAGCTGCTTCGGGTGCAGCGGCTCGAAATCCTTGTCGAGATTGACGGCGATCGTCGCCGGCGACAGCGTGTAGGCCGAATTCTTCTCGGTGAAATCGTCGAAGCGGTGGGCAAGCTCGGGATTGAGCAGGCCGTCGACGGGAAGCGGAATGTCGACCCGCTCGTTGAGCTTGCCGTTGCCGTCTACCAGCTGGCGCACCATGCTTTCGGAGGAGTCCTCTACCGTCACCATATAGACGAGCGGCAGGTTGGCGCTGCCGTCGAACGATGCCCAATGGACGAGATAATAAGGCCGCATGGTCTTCGGATTGACCGAGACCTTCGCCGTCTGTGCCAGGATGAAGGGGCCGAAGGTCGCCTCGCTCCTGACGTCTTCCAGATAAAGCCGCTCGGCCATCGACTTCTGCAGCGCGGCGGGAAACTCCTTGTGGCGCAGGATGAAGTCGGCCATCTCCTCACGCAATTCGTCCGCCTGCGGGATGTTGGCCAGGCGGCTGTCCGCCTGGCGGCGGTCGTTCTCCAGTTCGAGCAGGTTCTGGAACACCGGGTAGCCGCTGTCGGCGCGCGATATGCGGAAGGTGTCCATGAAGCCCAGCCGGTTGCGCCAGCAGGCAAAGGACTTGTCCAGCCGGGCGATGTATTCGGCGACGATGTTGGCGACGATGCCGTGCCGGTAGAGCGGCGAGCGATCGTCGCGCATGAAAACTTCCAGCCCGCTCAGCGCCGCCGTGATGGCGGAGAAGTAGCGCGCCGCAGCTTCGTTTTCGGGGGTCATGGCGCTGCCCTGGAGAAGAATGCCGACACGTCGCCTACTGCTGCACGTAATTGGCGGCGTTGTGCTTCTTCATCACCTCGTCGAAGCGGCGGGCGAAGGCATCGTCGGCGAGCTTCTTGCGGCGCTGGATGTCGGCGCTCGCCACCATGTTCTTCTCATGCATCTCGAGCAGATCGCCGATATGCTTCTGCGAGGCGGCGCCGATGCCGGCCATCGTCTCTTCCGCCGTGTTGTCGACCTGGCTGCCCAGCGTGTTGATCTTGTGGGCGACGTCCTGCTGGGCTGCCGTCTTCAGCGAGTCTTCCAGCGCTTTGTAAAGGACGATGCGCTGCTCGGTGTCGATGGTGAGCTTGTTGATCAGCGTCGACTGCGCGGCGATCTGGTTGTTGAGGGAGTCCACGAATGTCTGGAACATCGAGGTATAGCGTTCCAGCGTCTGGCTTTCGGCGAGCAGCTCCTGCTCCTTGGCCTGCTTCTCGTTGTATTCGGTCGCCATCTTCGAGCGCTCGCCCTCGAGCTCGGTGCGCTCCTTCTGGGTCGTTGAGGCGGCGATCTTGTTCTCGATGTCGAGCAGCATCGGGTTGAGCTCCTCGATGCGCTTCTGCACCGCCTCGAGATTGGCCATCGTGGTCTTGCGGCGCTCGATCACCTGCGACAGGCTGGTTTCGGAGGTCTTGTAGCGCTGGTCGAGGATCTGCTTCTGGGCTTTCAGGATGCCGACGATGGTGTCGGATTTCGCCAGCAGTTCCTGCAGATTGCCGGCGAGCGACATGTTGCGCACGCGGTCGGTGCGCATGCGCTGCTTGCGCTGCGCGGAGAACACACCGACGAAGTTTTCCCAGCCGGTGTAGTTCTTCATGCTCTCGAATTCGGCGCCGAAGACGTTGGTGGCGTCCTCAAGCCCGATGATCAGGTCGGCAATGTTGCCTTCCATGACCTTCTGCTGCTTGAGCACGTCCTCGATGCGGGCGTTCTCGATGTCGAAATTGGCGTCGCCTATCTTCTTGTCGGCCTGGGCGAGCGTGTCGAGCACGCTCCCGGACTGCTCGATCTTGGTGCGCATGTCCTCAACGACCTGCTTGGTCTTGGCAATTTCGGCATCGAAATTCTGCAATGTCGCCATAGGGGCCTCCCGCATCGGCATCCGGTTTCGTCGCACGTGGCGGCGAATATATGTGGGGCCTCCCGAGATTGAAAGAAGGAAGCCAAGCAGAGGCGTCAAAACAAAAGAATTGGTCAGGCCCTTGAAAGACAAGGCAAGCATGCCAACCGCGAGTAATGCGCCTGACCTTCAGGCAGCTTCAGCTTATATGCCTTAAGCTCTTGTTTTTGCGGCGACCGGCATCGGATGGAGCAGCGGGCCAAACTCTTGCGGCAAGTCGCGGCAGATCATTCGATCGTCGGCCGGTCTATCGCCGGACGGCGCCTCTTGGAATGCCGGTCAGGGCTTCGGGCCGGCCCTGAGATAGGCAAGGGGTGGCAACCGGTTCCGACCGTCGACAGGCTCTCCGTTTCAGTTGCGGGCGAAGCCTATGAAGTCGTCTGGCGCGGCCCTGCCCATTTCCTCTTCCCAGTGCCGGCGGCAGAGCGAGACATAGACGTCCTTGCCGATCGCCACCTGCTCGCCCTGCCTCGCCACCTTGCCGTCGGGACCGAGGCGTACCACCATCGTCGCCTTGCGGCCGCAGCGGCAGATGGTGCGCACTTCGCGCAGGTCGTCGGCGATGGCAAGCAGCGCGCGAGAACCGGGAAACAGTTTGCCCTGGAAATCGGTACGCAGGCCGTAGCACATGACAGGGATGTTCAGCCGGTCGGCGATGCGGGCGAGCTGCCAGACCTGCTCCTCCTCGAGAAACTGCGCCTCGTCGACGAAGATGCAATGCACGGTCGTATGCTCGTGATGCTCGGCAACGCGGGCATAGAGATCGTCGCCGTCGCGGAACATCTCGGCCTCGGTCTCAAGGCCGATGCGCGACGAGATCAGCCCCTTGTCGCCCTTGCGATAATGGCCGGCGACGAAAAGCATCGTCGTCATGCCGCGTTCGCGATAGTTGTAGGACGCCTGCAGGAGCATCGTCGTCTTGCCGGCATTCATCGTTGCGTAGTTGAAGTAGAGCTTTGCCATGTGGGTCTTTAAGCCCACTTGTCGCAATGCGGGGAAGGGGGCGCCGGCTCCTTCCACCAAAAAAGCGCTTGCTTTGGAAAAGACGCTGCATGTCGCTGAATGGCCAGCGCGCGCCGTTCATCGTGATGTGGCCCCGCTTGAAACCACTTCAAAATGGTGTTTGGCTGACGAAACAAGGCGGTCGCAAGAACCGTGACTTCGGGCCGCCTCGAATTGCAATGGGAGAAAGTTAATGTCGCGTATGAAATCTTTCGTCGCCGGCCTCGGTCTGGCGGCGCTTCTGTCCACGACCGCCGCCTATGCCGGCGACCCGGCAAGCTGCAAGGCCGTGCGCCTGTCCGATGTCGGCTGGACCGACATTCAGGCGACCACGGGGCTGGCCTCGGTGCTGCTCACCGCGCTCGGCTACGAGGCGCAGGTGATCCAGCTTTCGGTGCCGGTGACCATGGCTTCGTTGAAGAACAAGGACCTCGACGTCTTCCTCGGCAATTGGATGCCGTCGATGACCAACGACATCAAGGACTACACCGCCGACGGCTCGGTCGAGACGATCAGCACCAACCTGACCGGCGCCGGCTACGGCATCGTCGTGCCGACCTATGTCGCCGACGCCGGCGTCAAGACGCTCACCGATCTCGGCAAGTTCAAGGACAAGTTCAACGGCAAGATCTACGGCATCGAGGCCGGCAATGACGGCAACCGCATCATCCTCGACATGATCAAGAACCCGGCCGACAACCTCGCCGGCTTCGAGCTGGTCGAATCGTCGGAGGCCGGCATGCTGACGCAGGCCGAGCAGTCGATGAAGAACAATGAGTGGATCGCCTTCCTCGGCTGGACGCCGCATCCGGTGATGGGCGCCATGAAGATCACCTATCTCGACGGCATGGGCGACAGCGGCTTCGGCGCCGCTACCGTCTACACCAATGTGCGCAAGGGCTACACCACCGAGTGCCCGAATGCCGGCAAGTTCATCGCCAACCTGAAGTTCAATCTCGACATGGAAGGCGAGATGATGGATGCGATCCTCAAGGGCGGCGACGCCCAGACGGTCGCGACCGACTGGCTGAAGAAGCATCCGGACGCGATCACTCCCTGGATTGCCGGCGTCACCACCTTCGACGGCGGCGATGCCGCCGCGGCTATCAAGACCGCGCTCGGGAGCTGAGTCGGCTTTGAGTCCGGCATGATCTCCGAAAAAGGGCAGCCATTGGAAAAGGCTGCCCTTTTTCTTAAAGCGCCGCGCTGAAACGGGTTCAAGCGACGCGCTTTAAGTCTCTGTTTTTGCGCATGTCATTTTCCCAAACCGCCGCACGCTTTTGGGTGACATGCATTAAGCTGCGAGACAATGACCGCACGACAAGTGCGGCGAAACCGAGAGGGGAAGATGGATCCGATATCGAAATTCCTTACCGACCACAAAATCCCGATCGGGCCATGGGGCAAGGCCTTCTTCGGCTTCCTCACCGACAATTTCGATACCTTCTTTCGGGCGTTCTCAAACGGCCTGAATTTCATCCTCGACGGGGCGGTGGACCTCCTGCTGATGGTGCCGCCGGTGCTGCTGGCGCTGGTCATCGCCATCGTCGCTTGGCTGTTGCAGCGCTCGCGGCCGCTCGCCATCGGCGTCTTCATCGGCCTGATCTTCATCATCAACCAGAACCTCTGGAAACAGACGGTGCAGACGCTGGTGCTGGTGGTCGCCGCCGCCGCCATGGCCATGGCCATCGGCGTGCCGCTCGGCATCTGGGCCGCGCACAAGCCGAAGGTCTACCGCGTCATGCTGCCGGTGCTCGACCTGATGCAGACGCTGCCGACCTTCGTCTACCTGATCCCGGTTCTGACGCTGTTCGGGCTCGGCAACGCACCCGGCCTGATCGTCACCATCATCTTCGTCATCCCGACCGCAGTACGACTTACCCATCTCGGCGTGGTTTCGGTGCCCACGGCGATCATCGAGGCAGGTGAGGCGTTTGGTGCCACCAAACGCCAACTCCTATGGAAGGTGGAGCTGCCGTCGGCGCTGCCGACGATCATGGCGGGGCTGACGCAATCGATCATGCTGTCGCTGTCGATGGTGGTGTTCGCGGCGCTCATCGGCGCCGGCGGCCTCGGCACCGAAATCAACCGCGCGCTCGGTTCCCGCCGCATCGACCTCGGACTTGAGGCCGGCCTCGCAATCGTCGTGCTCGCCATCGTGCTCGACCGGATGACGCGCATCGGCGTGGGAGGCAAGAAATGACCGTCGCGGTTGACTTCAGGAATGTCGATATCGTCTTCGGCGCCGATCAGGCCGGTTCGCTTGCGCTGATCGACAAAGGCGCCACCCGCGCCGAGATCCTTGAGAAGACCGGCAACGTGCTGGGCTGCGCCGGGGCCAACCTCACGGTGAATGAAGGCGAGATTTCCGTATTGATGGGCCTGTCGGGCTCCGGCAAGTCGACGCTGCTCAGAGCCGTCAACCGGCTCAACGTCGTGTCGCGGGGACAGGTGCTGGTCAATGACGGCGACCGCACCGTCGATGTCGTGACCTGCGACGAAGCGACCTTGCGGCGGCTGCGCCAGAAGCAGGTGGCGATGGTGTTCCAGCAGTTTGGCCTGCTGCCGTGGCGCACCGTCGAGGAAAATGTCGGCTTCGGGCTCGAGCTTGCCGGCGTGCCCGATGCCGAGCGCAAGGCGCGGGTCCAGAAACAGCTGCAACTCGTCCATCTCGACCAATGGTCGAAGAAATACGCGCATGAGCTTTCGGGCGGCATGCAGCAGCGCGTCGGCCTGGCGCGTGCCTTCGCCACCGAGGCGCCGATCCTGCTGATGGACGAGCCGTTCTCGGCGCTCGACCCGCTGATCCGCACCAAGCTGCAGGACGAGCTCCTGCAGCTTCAGGCAGAGCTGAAGAAGACCATCATCTTCGTCAGTCACGACCTCGAGGAGGCGCTGAAGATCGGCAGCCACATCACCATCATGGAAGGCGGCCGCATCGTGCAGACCGGCGCGCCGGAGGACATCGTGCTGCGTCCGGCCAACGACTATGTCCGCGACTTCATCGCCAACGTGAACCCGCTTTCGGTGCTGACGGCGTGGAACGTGATGCGCGACCGCCGCGATCTGGAACAGGGCGAAGACGGCTGGGTGTGGCTCGACCGGCGCAAGACGACGCGCTTCAAGATCGACGAGCATGGCCTGGTGGCGGCGGCCGAACGCGACGGGAAGCCGGCGGTATGGGTGTCCTGCGCCGATGTCGAGCGCCAGCCCGAGGAAGGGGCGCAGGTGTTCTGGGCCAATCCCGGCACGCCGCTGAAGACGGTGATGCTGGCCATGCATCGTTCGCAGACCGCCCCGGTGGCACTCTTCGACGAAGGCTCGCGCTTCGTCGGCGCGATCGGCATCCGGGACGTGCTGAGTGCGGTGCTCAGGCGGTAGGCATTTTTCGCACGCGTCCAAACAGAAGTTTTGGCGCCGCCTCCTGCTTGTTTTTCGCGTTCGTCGAGCGCAGAATCCTTTCGTTGCGTGCCCACGCGTCAGGGGGGTGATACCGACGTCGCATCGAGGGCTTTCCGGCGCGGTCGCGCTGTCCGCTCTCGCCGCGGTCTCGCTTGGAAGCGGCGCGGCGCTTTCCCAAAGTTTTGTCGTCGGCAACGACACGACTGCCGGCCAGAAGACGATGACCGGCGCCGGCGAAACCGGCGTCGTCAGCCCAGCGGGAGCGATCGAAACATCTGGCGCCGGCGTCGATGCGGTGCGGATGTTCGGCCCGGCCCAGACGTTCACCAACCACGGTCTGGTTGAAACGTCGGGCGGCGGCGCCATCAATGTGGATTCGCAAGGCTCGGACGCAAGGATCCTCAATGACGGGACCATCCTGGCAATAGGCGATGCATCCATCGGTATCCTGTCGGCGGGCGACAACGCGCACATCGTCAACGATGGCGCGATAGAAGCGCTGGGTATCGCTACATACGGCATCATCAGCAACGCGCCCGGCGGGCGTATCGACAACCACGGCTTCATCGGCGTTGCCGGCACCGCGGCCGCGGGTATCATCGGCGCCGGGCCGGACCTGAGGGTTTCCAACAGCGGGTCGATCGAGGCTTTCGGTATCGCCGCTGCCGGGATCATCTGGCAGAACGACGGCCTGCGGGTGGATAATTCCGGGTCGATCACCGTGTCCGGTTTGGCCTCCATCGGCATTGGCGCCGGCGGCAGCGATGCCGCAATCGTCAACAGCGGCGGCGTCCGCGTTTCCGGCACGGGCGCGACAGGTATCGGAACCCTGTTCGGCAATGCTACGATCACCAATTCCGGCTCGGTCGTCGTCGACGGCGTGAGCGCAGTGGGCATCGCCGCGCTGGGCAGCAATTCCGTCATCACCAATTCCGGCCGCGTCCTTAGCGACCAGAGCGCCGCAATCTTCTTCGGCGCGCCCGGCGCCACGCTCAATCTTTTGGGCGGGACGGCCATACAGGGACCGATCGTTTTCTCCGGCGGCGGCAACACCGTGAGCTTCGGCCCCGCGCTGAACGCTGTCATGAGCTTCGCCGGATCCGGTCTGCCGCAGACCATCCTGACCGGCGGCAGGCCGTTCGTGACGAGCGGCGACAGCGTGGCGGTGGTCGACATCACCGGGTTTGCGAGCAGCGGGCCGCTCATCGAAGACCTTGCCGACGGCATAGCTGGCCTCGTCGAAGCGCGCATGCCTGATCCAAGCGGCGAGATATTCGCGCCGCACAGCGGTCAGGACGCCTGGATCTCCACGTTTGGCGCGGCACGCTCCCAGGGCGGCTCTGGCGCGTCGGCCGGATTCAGCGAGACGCTGGGCGGCGTCGTCGCCGGTGCCGAGAGGCGCTCGGGCGACGGCTTCCTGGGCGGTGTGCTTCTGGGAGGCGCTGCCGGATCGACAGAGGTCGACGACGATGCGCAGGAGATCGTCCATCGCAGCGTGTTTGCGGGCGGCTATCTGGGCTACGACGGAGGCGCGCATTTTGCCGAGGCGACGTTCGTTGCGGGCGTGCTTGAGGAGCGGAGCCGCGGCCGTGTCGCGAACAACCTGGTGCTCGGTGGCGTAGAAACGGCGCGGGCCGATTTCAACGGTATCTTCCTCAGCCCGTCGGTCACGCTCGGCACGCGGCTGCCGGTCGTGACCGGCACGCTGATACCGAGCGTTCGGCTGCGTTACGTGGGACTGTTCGTCAACGATTACGCGGAGACCGGTTCGGACGGCGATCTCGCGGTCTCGCGGCGCGACGTCAACGTGCTCGAGGCGCGCGGCCAGCTCGCGCTGGCTTTGGCCCCCGTCAGCACGCGGAGCCAGAAATGGCAAACCACGCTTCGCGCCGGGATCGATGCGATAGCGCAAGACAGCGACGACCTGTCGGCGACGCTTCTCGGCCAGGACATCTCTTTTGCTGGCGGCGGCAGAAAGACGGTGCTGCGCGGCTTTGCCGGCGCGGACGTCGCCGCGGAGGTGGGCGCCGGCATGACCCTGAACGCCGGCTTCGAAGCCGGCTACGGGAGCGACAATGCCTTCACCCTCCGGGGCAGGGCTAGGCTCAGCAAGGCCTTTTGACGGAGTGCGCGAACCGGCGTCTGCGTACGGGTTTGGAGATTGTCACTCCGTGGCTGCAAGGAACATCCGCACCGGCATATATTTTTCGAAATCCATTCCTGTTTGGCACGTCTGTGCGGTAGGGTATTGCCGCGGCCGCGCGGACGTCGCCCGACGGTGCAAAATGCAGCGGGTTAATGCAAATGATCTTCCGTCAGCTTTTCGATTCCGTTTCGGGCACCTATTCCTACCTGCTCGCCAGCCGCCGCGGCGGCGAGGCGCTGATCATCGATCCGGTGCTGGAGAAGGTCGAGCGCTACCTGCAGCTGGTCAACGAGCTCGACCTCAGGCTAGTGAAGGCGGTCGACACGCATCTCCATGCCGACCACATCACCGGTCTCGGCGCGCTGCGCGACAAGACGCATTGCGTCACCGTGATGGGCGAGCAGACCAAGGCCGACGTCGTGTCGATGCGGCTTGCCGACGGCGACAAGCTTGCCATCGAGGGATTGGCGCTCGACGTCATCTACACGCCCGGCCACACCGACGATTCCTACAGCTTCATGCTGCCGGACCGGGTCTTCACCGGCGATACGCTGCTCATCCGAGGCACCGGCCGCACCGACTTCCAGAACGGCGATCCGCGCCTGCAATACGAGTCGATCTTCGGTCGTCTGCTCAAGCTTCCCGACGAGACGCTGATCTTCCCGGCGCATGACTACAAGGGCGAGACCGTGTCGACGATCGGCGAGGAAAAGGCCTTCAACCCGCGCCTACAGGTGAAGTCCGTCGACGAGTATGTCGACATCATGAACAATCTGAAGCTGTCCAATCCGAAGATGATGGACGTGGCCGTGCCGGCCAACATGCGGGTGGGGCTGCATCAGGACGACATCGCCAGCCGCGGCTGGTCGTTGACAGCCGAGGAGGCGCTGGCGCTGGTCGGGCGGCCCGATGTGGCGCTGATCGATCTGCGCGAGCAATCCGAACGGGAACGCCATGGTGTCATCCCCGGCGCGATCCATCTGCCCTACGCGCGGCTGCAGGAGAACATCGCTCCTGGCGGCATGCTGCATGAGCTGGCGAAATCGACCAGCCGGCAGATCCTGTTCTACTGCGCCTTCGGCGAGCGTTCGGCGATGGCCGTGCAGGCGGCGCAGGATGTCGGGATTTCGAGTGCCCGCCACATCCAAGGCGGCATCGATGCGTGGAGAAGGGCCAGCGGCCCGCTGATGCACTAGGGTGTGCCGATATTCAGGTGGTGCCGGCCTGCAAACGATGTCTTTCTGCGCTTCCGGTGCTCACGGACTCAACGTCCGCTGCGCTCCGGCCTTCGCCGGCCGAAGCCCTCGCAAGGGTCTCCGCTCTATGAAGGCTACGGGGTTGTGTGCGTCAAGTTCTGCAAAAAAGGGGCGGCCATATTGCTGGTCATGCGGCTTGGCGTAGAGCGAGCTTCT
>NZ_JARTVO010000049.1:0-1358 GCF_029625675.1 Mesorhizobium sp. WSM4884 | reverse complement strand
GCCTCATGCGAGGGCTGGTTTGGGCTTCGGCCAGAGGCTGATAGCGATCTTTTTCATGTTCTGGGCGGCGGCTGCGATCAGGCACTGGCAGGCGACGCGTGTTCGCCCTCGGAAGCGGGCGTAGCGATGGCCGAAGAGCTGCTTGGCATCGGCGAAGGATCGCTCGACCGTTTCCTTGCGGCGCCGGTAGATGGCCTTGCCCCAAGCTGTGAGCCGGTTGGCATCGACCCGCTCGCGGGCATCCTGCCAGACATGGCGCGTGATGGTGCGCTCGGCCTTGGCGTTTGAGGTGCAGGAAGCCAGCAGCGGACAGTCGCGGCAGATGGCCGGGTCACTCCTGTAGTGGCGGTAGCCATTGCGCTCGGTCGTAGCATAAGGGAGCAACTGACCCTGCGGGCAGCGATAGCTGTCAAGATCCGGTTCGTAGACGAAGTCGCTCTTGCGCATCTTGCCGGGCCTTGGCGGGGTCGGGTTGCGATAGCCGATGACGCCCCTGATGTTCCTGTCCTCCAGACCCTTGGCGATGCCTGGCGTGGCATAGCCGGCGTCCAGCCCCGTTGCCGCCACTGTGAAGCCGAAGCGCTCCACCTGGCGGTCGAGCCGGCCAAGATAGACGATCGAGTCATGCAGGTTGGCCGGCGTGGCGAAAGTGTCGGTGATGATGCCGCAGCGCCCGTCCACCGTGCGGTGATCGAGGTAGAAGAAGCCCTTCGGCTTGCCCTCGCGCACCATATAGCCGGCCTCGGGATCGGCGCGCGAGACCTTGGTCTGCTTCTGCGGCGGCTGCCGCTCTTTCTGCTTCAACGGCTTCTGGCCATGCAGTGCCCGTTCCGCCTCGATGGCGCGATCGAGCTCGCCCCAGTAGTCGGCCCGCGATTTGGCGACCATGGCAAGGTCATACTTGCCCTTGTTGGCGTTGGCCTTCAAGTGCGTGCTGTCGGTATAGAGCACCGTTCCATCCACCAGCCCCGCCTGGATCGCCTGCTCCACGATGCGGTCGAAGATCGCTTGCGCGATCGTCTCGTCCTGGTAGCGCCGCCGGCGGTTCTGCGACAGCGTCGAGGCATCGAACACCTTGTCCGTCAGCTTCAGCCGCAGGAACCAGCGGTAGGCGACATTGACCTCGATCTCGCGCACCAATTGCCGCTCCGAGCGCACCCCGAACAAATAGCCGATGAACAGCGCCTTGAACATCAAGGTCGGGTCCAGCGGCGGACGGCCATTGTCGGCGCAATACAACGGCGCCGTCAGATCGTGGATGAAGGAAAAGTCGATCGCGCGATCGATCTTGCGCAACAGATGATCAGCCGGAACCAGCTGATCCAACGTCACCATCTCGAGCGCGGTCTGTTCGGGGG
>NZ_JARTVO010000048.1:0-1387 GCF_029625675.1 Mesorhizobium sp. WSM4884 | reverse complement strand
ACCGGGCGGGAGGACGGGCGCGGTCATTCGGAGGAAGAAGACGTGTCACAGACATCGCATGGCATTGGCGGGCTGAGTTATGACGCCAAGAAGCGCCCCTGGCCGGCCGAGTTCAACGTTTTCCTGGCGCTCGTCATTCTGGTCGGCGCGTTCGAGCTGATCGGCCGCGTCTTCCTCGGCGATAGCTTCCTGTTCAACACCCGCGAGAACGTCCAGGGCATCTTCAACGAGCAGCGCCTGCAGATCATCATCCTGCAGGTGTCGATCGTCGGCATCATCGCCATCGGCGTCACCCAGGTCATCATCAGCGGCGGCATCGACCTGTCATCGGGCTCGATCGTCGGCGCCACCGCCATGATCGCCATGAGCTTCGCGCAGGTGGCGACCGTCAACGGCAATCCCAACCCCAAGGCGATGTTCATCGACTATGGCTGGACCGACCTGCCGGTCATCGTGCCGCTGCTGGTCGCCGTCGGCTGCGGGCTTTTGGCCGGTCTCATCAACGGATCATTGATCGCCTACACACGCATTCCGCCCTTCATCGCCACGCTCGGCATGATGGTCACGGCGCGCGGCATCGCCAAATGGTGGTCGAAGGGCCAGCCGATCTCGTTCCCGACCGACAGCTTCGCGGCCATCGGCAAGGGGCTGATGCCGGTCATCATCTTCATTTCGCTGGCGATCCTGTTCCAGCTCATCCTGAGCTACACCAAATACGGCAAGCACTGCTACGCCATCGGCTCCAACGAGGACGCCGCGCGCATGTCCGGCATCAAGATCGCCAACCACAAGGTGCTGGTCTATGCCATCGCCGGCATCCTGGCCGCGATCGCCGCGGTGGTGCTCTCCTCCAAGAACCTCACCGCCCAGGCCGGCATGGGCGTCATGTACGAGCTCGACGCCATCGCCATGGCGGTCATCGGCGGCGTCTCGCTCTCTGGCGGCCGCGGGTCTATTATCGGCACGGTGATCGGCTCGCTGATCTTCGGCGTCATCATCTCCGGCTTCACCTTCCTGCGCCTCGACGCCTACTATCAGGAGATGGTCAAGGGCGTGATCATCGTCGGCGCAGTCGTTCTCGATCAATGGCGCCAGCGCCGCCGGGCGATAGGAGCTTGACCATGTCCGACATCGTTCTGAAGACCGAAAACCTGACCAAGCATTATGGCGGCGTGCACGCGCTGCAGGAGGCGAATTTCGAGCTGCGCAAGGGCGAGCATGTCGCCATCATGGGCGACAACGGCGCCGGCAAGTCGACCTTCGTGCGCCAGATCACCGGCGTCGAGCAGCGCACCGACGGCAAGATCTGGTTCGACGGCAAGGAAGTGAACTTCGCCGGGCCGATCGAGGCGCGCGAGGCGGGCATCGAGACGGTGTTCCAGAACCT
>NZ_JARTVO010000047.1:0-1499 GCF_029625675.1 Mesorhizobium sp. WSM4884 | reverse complement strand
GCTCATCAGGCAACCTCACGATTGCGTTGAATCAGTTTAAGAGCTGATTGGGCGTTGGTCCCGCGCCACCGTGACGACTGCCTGCGTCGCTTGCCCGATGAGGGCCCGCATGAGACTAGCGGCGTTGCGGTGGCCGGAAGCCGCAGACGGGCTACAGGAAGATGCGCCACGGACATGTCGGCCAAGATGCGTCCAGAGCGCCGATTGATGAGCAACCCGTGAGGGCTCCCGGCACCGGGCACCATACTCCAGTTCAGTGAGGTGCATCCATGACCATTTTCGTCGGGCTCGACTGGGGCGGGTCCAGTCATGCCGTCTGCGTCGTCGACGCCGCCGGCAAGGTCCTCGACCACTTTGTCGTGGCCCATGATCGCGATGGGCTTGCCGATCTCGTCGCGCGTCTGCGACGGCATGGCTTGCCTGGCGAGACGCCGATCGCCATCGAGCGGCCCAGCGGGTTGCTCGTCGACGCCTTGGTCGAGGCCGGCTTCGTCGTCACGCCGGTCCATCCCAATGTCGTCAAGGCGTGCCGGCCGCGCTATCGCGCCGTTGCCGCCAAGAACGATCCTGGCGATGCCTACATTCTTGCCGACATCCTGCGCACCGACGGGCACCGGCTGACCCCGCTCAGGCCCCAATCCGATGCCATCAAGGCGCTGCGCGCGCTGGTGCGAGGGCGCGACGATCTCGTTGCCACAAGACTCGTGCTCGCCAACCAGTTGCGCGCCCTGCTCGAAAGCTTCTGGCCTGGCGCCGCCGGCGTGTTCGCCGACATCGCAAGCCCGATCGCACTGGCCTTCCTCCAGCGCTATCCCACGCCCGAAAGTGCCAGCCGCTTGGGTGAGAAGCGCATGGCCGCCTTCCTTGCCCAGAACCAGTATTGTGGCCGGCGCAGCGTCGCCGATGTGCTCGGCCGGCTGCGGGCCGCTCCCACCACAATGGCCGCCGAAGCCGAAGCCGATGCCAAGGGCGAACTCGCGCGCGCAATCGCCACTACCCTCGAAAGCATCGTCTCCCAGATCGCCAGGCTCTCCAGCCGCATCGAGCATGCCGTCGCCGAGCTGCCCGAAGGAAAGATCGTCATGTCCTTCCCGCGCGCTGGGAAGATCTGCGCCGCACAGATTACCGCCGAGCTGGGCGACGTGCGCGACCGCTTCCAGAGCCAGGAACATCTGGCCGCCGAGGCCGGCGTCGCCCCAGTCACCTATCAGAGCGGCAAATCCCGAGCCGTCACATGGCGATGGGCCTGCAACAAGCGACTGCGCGCCGCGCTCACCTGCTTCGCCGACAACTCCAGGCATGCCAGCCCCTGGGCCGCGAAGGTCTATCAGGACGCCAGAAAGCGAGGCTGCAGGCATCCTCATGCCGTGCGCATCCTCGCCAGGGCTTGGCTCAGGATCATCTGGCGCGCCTGGCAAGACGGCACCCCTTACGATCCCCAAAAACACCCCGCCGCAAACGCCTTGCTCACAACAGGTTGACACAGGAAGTCTCATGCC
>NZ_JARTVO010000046.1:0-1784 GCF_029625675.1 Mesorhizobium sp. WSM4884 | reverse complement strand
GCCGCCAAGGCGCCTGACTTCTTGGCCGTCCAGGTGGCGATGTAGTCCATCAGGCCTGGGTTGAGGCAGTCATAGGGTTCGAGCCCGATCGACTTCAGCTGGGCGCGGATGCCGGCCATGCGGCTCGGATCGACGCCGGATTCGATGATCGAGGAGACAAAGGCGGCGAAGCCCGGCGGCGACCAGCCGTCCTCCTCGAAGCGCTCGGGGTGGATGAAGGACAGGCCCTTGAAGGCATGGTCGCGCTCGACCGGGCCGTACATGTGCACGCCGCAGCCGGTGCAGGCATGGCGCTGGATCAGCGCCGCCGGATCGACCACCTTCAGCTTGTCGCCGTTCTCGGTGACGGTGACGTCGCTTGTGCCGGCAACCGCCACCACCGAGAAGATCGCGCCTTCCGGCTTCCAGCATTTGGTGCAGCCGCAGGCGTGGTTGTGGGCGATCTGGCCCTTGACCTTCACCTTGACCGGGTTGCTGGTGCAGAGGCAGACCAGCGTGCCGCCGGCAAAGGAAGCGCTTTCCTTCGGCAGGCCGTTGTCGATCTTCGGATGCAGTTTTTCCGCCATTTACACTTCCTCCCATGTTGACCACAAAGGGCGCGGGCGTTTCGGGCCGCGGCCTAGCGGCATTGCTTCAGTAAACCACGACACTGCGGATCGACTTGCCCTCATGCATGAGGTCGAAGCCCTTGTTGATGTCCTCCAGCTTCAGCGTATGGGTGATCATCGGATCGATCTGGATCTTCTTTTCCATGTACCAGTCGACGATCTTCGGCACGTCGGTGCGGCCGCGCGCGCCGCCGAAGGCGGTGCCCATCCAGGTGCGGCCGGTGACCAGCTGGAAGGGCCTTGTCGCAATCTCCTGGCCGGCGCCGGCGACGCCGATGATGACCGACTTGCCCCAGCCGCGATGCGAGGCTTCCAGCGCCTGGCGCATCACCTTGGTGTTGCCGGTGCAGTCGAAGGTGTAGTCGGCGCCGCCGATCTGGTCGGCGCCGCGCTTGGTCATGTTGACCAGGTAGGGCACGATGTCGCCGTCGATCTCCTTCGGATTGACGAAATGCGTCATGCCGAACTTCTCGCCCCAGGCCTTCTTGTCGTTGTTCACATCGACGCCGATGATCATGTCGGCGCCGGCCAGGCGAAGCCCCTGGATGACGTTCAAGCCGATGCCGCCGAGGCCGAAGACCACCGCGGTCGCCCCCTGCTCGACCTTGGCCGTGTTGATCACCGCGCCGATGCCGGTGGTCACCCCGCAGCCGATGTAGCAGATCTTGTCGAAGGGGGCGTCGGGATTGACCTTGGCCACCGCGATCTCCGGCAGCACGGTGAAGTTGGAGAAGGTCGAGCAGCCCATATAGTGGAAGAGCTTTTCGCCATTGACCGAGAAGCGCGAGGTGCCGTCCGGCATCAACCCTTGCCCCTGCGTTGCCCGGATGGCGGTGCACAGGTTGGTCTTGCGCGACAGGCACGACGGGCACTGCCGGCATTCGGGCGTGTAGAGCGGGATGACATGGTCGCCCTTTTTGACCGAGGTCACGCCCTTGCCGACGTCGACGACGATGCCGGCCCCCTCATGGCCAAGGATCGCCGGGAAAATGCCTTCCGGGTCGGCGCCCGACAGCGTGAACTCGTCGGTGTGGCAGATGCCGGTCGCCTTGACCTCGACCAGCACCTCGCCCTCGCGCGGCCCCTCGAGGTCCACCTCCATGATCTCAAGCGGCTTTCCAGCACCAACGGCAACTGCGGCTCGCGTTTTCATCAGGCATTCCTCCCAAGGCAGTC
>NZ_JARTVO010000045.1:0-2073 GCF_029625675.1 Mesorhizobium sp. WSM4884 | reverse complement strand
GGCCGCACTCATGACCGGCTGGGCTCGGTTAATCCTGCATGCCGCGCCCATGAGGTTACTTGTCCGGAGTGCGTCGAGCACAACGAGGAGATGTAGTTCACGATCTTTGAAAAGCGTGGTCAACCATCCAAAGTGTGGATGCCTTTCATCGAAACAAACGATTTCATCAATGTTCTGGAATCCTGCATGGGCAGAAGCACCTGATGGACACCGATGCCCCCACTGCCTCATGGCGTGGCGAGCGTCTTAAGAAACCGCCCGAAAGGAGATTTTTCATGCGCTCTACCGGGCAGTGGAGTGCTGGGAAAGGGAGTTGCAACTGACCGGCCATGTCAAACTGTCCGACTTCTTCCGAGCCTATGGACAGACCGGGAGACGCGCACGTGTAGCGGCTCACATCGTCATACTGCACCTACGCCACACACCGGCCGGACCTGATCCGGCTTTATGAGCATTGGGCTTTGTCAGTTGCCCAAGCGTGATGGCTTTCGCGACGCGGCGCGCCTCAGGAACTGAGCCGCGTCCAGGTCGAAACGCGGGAAAGAAAGACAGGAAACAGAATGGCCGATCAATTCGCAACGGACGTCATTGCCCTGATCAAGAAACGCGCCGAGTCGGAGAGCGGTGAGGGAATGCCTGCGTCATTCGTCGGCGAGATAACAATCGCCACGGAACTGGACGCGCTCGGGTTCGATTCGCTGGGTTTGGCGGACGTCCTCTGGGATGTGGAGCAGGCCTACGGCATCAAGATCGACATGAACACGGCCGATGCCTGGTCCAATCTCAAGAATGTCGGCGACGTCGTGGAAGCCGTCCGCGGCTTGCTTGCGAAGGAGGCTTGAATGGACAGGCGCGTCGTTATCACCGGAGTGGGCGGCCTGTGCGGACTGGGCACCGACGCCGCCTCTATGTGGAAAGAGATGCGCGAAGGCCGCTCCGCCATCGGCCCGATCGCCAATTCCGAGCTTCATGACCTGGAGGGCATGACCGGCGCTGAGATCAAGGCGCTGCCCCAGCACGACATCAACCGGGGGCATCTCATCTCCATGGACCGCTTCAGCTTGCTCGCCGTGCTTGCAGCGCGCGAAGCCATGCGGCAGGCCGGACTTTCCTGCGACGAGGGGAATGCCCATCGCTTCGGCGCGACAGTGGGCGTCGGATTTACCGGTTCGTACGCAACAGAACAAACTTACCGCTCACTGCTTTTGGGTAGCGCAATCCGTGCTGAACTCTTCACTGGAGTAAAGGTGATGCCCAGCGCCGCTTCCGTCCATCTTAGCTTGAGCCTCGGCTTGCGCGGGCCGGTCTTCGGGGTGACCTCCGCATGTGCCTCGGCCAACCATGCGATCGCCTCGGCGGTGGACCAGATCAAGCTGGGCCGGGCCGACGTAATGGTTTCCGGGGGCAGCGACGCACCCTTCGCATGGGGCGTGCTGAAAGCATGGGAAGCAATGCGCGTGCTTTCACCCGATACCTGCCGGCCCTTCTCCGCCGATAGGAAGGGCCTGGTGCTGGGCGAGGGTGCGGGCATGGCCGTGCTGGAAAGCTACGAGCATGCCACGAGGCGTGGTGCCACAATTCTTGCCGAGATCGCCGGCGTCGGCCTTTCCGCCGATGCCTTCCACATTGCCGCGCCATCTGTCGAGGGGCCAGCGTCGGCGATGCGCGCCTGCCTTGCCGATGCCGGGCTGAATGCCGAGGACGTCGACTACCTCAACGCGCACGGCACCGGTACCAAGAGCAATGATCAGACTGAAACGGCGGCGATCAAGCGTGTGTTTGGAAACCACGCTTATTCGATGTCCATCTCTTCCACCAAGTCCACGCACGCGCATTGCCTCGGCGCAGCGAGCGCGCTTGAAATGATCGCCTGCGTGATGGCAATCCAAGAGGACGTCGTGCCGCCGACCGCCAACTATCGCGAGCCAGATCCCGCTTGCGACCTCGACATCACACCCAATGTGCCGCGGGAGCGCAAGGTGCGCGTCGCCATGAGCAACGCCTTCGCCATGGGCGGTACGAACGCAGTTCTGGCATTCAGGCAGGTGTAGAAGCCATGCAAGACGCCTCATT
>NZ_JARTVO010000044.1:0-3698 GCF_029625675.1 Mesorhizobium sp. WSM4884 | reverse complement strand
GCACTTCATCTTTTTGTCGGCTCGTGGGGCTGGTCCTGTGCAGCAATGCGTCGATGGTTTACTTCGCTTTGGATTCGCTCCGTGTGGCAGTCGTCACGACGCTGGCCTGTTCGCTGCTGCTTCAGGCCGGCTACTTCGGCCGCGTGCTCTTTCTGATCTGGCAGTCCTCTAGCCGCGCTCGTGGAACTCGCCACAGGGGCCAGCATGCCGATGGTTACAGGAAAGCTCGGGTACCAGTCGTCTGACTCTGATCAACTGCGGAATGCAATTTTCAGCTGTGTCCCGGCTTGGTCGAATGCCCAGCATGTGCTGCTGCTTTGATGCGCGGATGACAGGATCAGTGCTCAGACCCACACCAATTTTGGTCACCCTCTGATGACTGAGCTGATCGTATAGGGAATCTGTGTTCGGCTAACACGCGACCATACCCCTGGGCTGACCGGTGCGTAGCAGGTTCAGGTACTTTTTTGCTGGAGATAGCATGCTGGAAAAATTCGAACGTTATCCGCTCACCTTTGGACCCACGCCGATCGAGAGGCTCGACCGCCTCGGCAAGCATCTGGGCGACAAGGTGGAAATCTACGTCAAACGCGAGGACTGCAACTCCGGTCTCGCGTTCGGCGGAAACAAGCTGCGCAAGCTCGAATACATTGTGCCCGACGCGATCGCGTCAGATGCCGATACGCTCGTCACAATCGGTGGCGTGCAGTCCAACCATACGCGCATGGTCGCTGCGGTCGCCGCCAAGATCGGCATGAAATGCCTCCTGGTCCAGGAGAGCTGGGTCCCACATGATGATGCTGTCTACGACCGGGTCGGCAATATCCTCTTGAGCCGCATCATGGGGGCAGAGGTGCGCCTGGTTGACGAGGGCTTTGACATCGGCATCCGCCGCAGCTGGGAAAAGGCACTTTATGAAGTCAAGGCAAGGGGCGGCAGGCCATATGCGATACCTGCCGGCGCCTCTGTCCACAAATACGGCGGCCTGGGCTATGTGGGGTTCGCTGAGGAGGTGCGTGCCCAGGAAGAGCAGCTTGGGTTTGCCTTCGACTATATCGTCGTCTGTACGGTGACTGGTTCAACCCACGGCGGCATGCTCGTCGGGTTCGCCAAGGATGGTCGACAGCGCAACGTGATCGGTATCGATGCCTCCGCCATGCCCGCCAAGACCAAGGCGCAGGTGCTTGGCATCGCCCAAAATACAGCGAAGCTCGTCCACCTCGGAGCGGAAATTGTCGAGGCAGACGTGGTGTTGTTCATGGACTACGCGTACCCGGGTTATGGCGTTCCATCGGAGGAAACCAAAGAGGCAATCCGTTTGTGCGCGCGGCTCGAGGGCATGATTACGGACCCCGTTTACGAGGGCAAATCGATGCAAGGGATGATCGACCTCGTCCAGAGGGGCTTCTTTCCACAGGGATCGAGGGTCCTCTACGCACATCTAGGCGGCGCACCGGCGATCAACGGGTACGGCTACACCTTTCGCAACGGCTGACGTTCGGCAGTCTGCGATTCCGCGGTCGCGCTCGAACGTGGGTAGGTAGCGTCGTTCGAGCGCTTGGCTGGAGAAGTGGAGGCAGCGACGGGCATCCACTAATTGGTACCATTACGTGCTGTCGGTGCTCAACGCCACGCGCATTGAGCGCATGCCGCCGTTGGCAACCGCGAGGCGAATTTTGACTCCGGGGCAAGAATCCACACGCGGCGGTGGCGGCACGAGGACCAAGCCGGCGAGTTCGCGCTTTCGAACTGGCGCCAAACTGCCACTGCTCGAGGGCCGAGGCCAGTCTAATCACAGGCGAGCCGTCCAAGCTCTCAAGAGTGATAGGGCGAAACCCGACAGCGGCAGAAGACATGTCGGGTTCACGACAATCGGCCGCATTTGGCCTCGTGGAGAATTTCAAAGCATTTCCCGCCGCTTACCGGAGCTGAGGGAATTGGCACCTCCGTTGCAGCTTGATGTGCGGCAACACGGTGAGAGCTTCGCTGAAGCAAGCCAGAGGGAGCGATGCCCTCGAGACCGTGTCCGATTTTGACTGGAAAATATTCCGCGACAAAAGAGACGAAAGGTGTGGAATGACTTTGGACACCAAGATGGAACTGCGTATGGGGTCCCCGGCTCCTGCGATCAAAGTGGAGAACTGGCTGCGTGGCGAGCCCCTCACGAACTTTCGGCCCGGCAAGGTCTACCTCGTTGAGTTTTGGGCGACTTGGTGCGGACCATGTGTCGACGCCATGCCCCATTTGATCGAACTGCAGGAGAAATATGAAGGCAGCGGATTTGAGGCGGTCGGAGTTGCCGCCTGCGAACAGGGTCCTACCGCAGACGAGGCGCGGACCAACGTGGATGCCTGGCTGACCGAGGAGTTCCCGAATCTGAATTATCGTATCGGGTTCGATTACATTGGCGAAATGAACAAGCTCTGGATGGATCCCAGCTCTTCGATTGGGATTCCCACCTCGTTCGTGGTCGACCGCGACGGCCACATCGCTTTTATCGGCCACCCGGCGGAACTCGATGACGTTTTGCCGAAAGTCCTTAACGGCAGCTGGCGCAGCAGCTATGAAGCGAAAGCCGCCGATGCAAAGCGCATCGCGCATAACCAACTTGCAGCGCGCGAAATGTCGCTTACCGGGCCGATATACGCCAAACTTGAGCCGGCGATGCAGGCCGAGGATTGGACGGCGGCGCTCTTGGCCATCGAAGAAGGCCTCGCCTTGATGCCAGACTCTTGTGAGTTCCGGCAGATTCATGCGGATCTTCTGCTTCACAAGCTGCGCGACATCAAGACCGGCATGCCGGTCATGCGAGAATTGGTCGAGGACGCGATCGACAAAACGTCCGACGCGGTGTCGTGGATGGCCTTGGCCCTCAACCAACTCTTCGATCCCACGATGGACAATTCCCATCTTCCGCGCGCGGAGCGCTTTGCGATGGGCAACGAGCTCTCGGAACAGATACTGGCACTCAATCCCCCGAACGGCGATGGCCCGTTTAAATACCTCCGGTACCTCCCGGTAGCTCAGTATTATTACGAGAGCGGCAACAAAGATCGCGCAATCGAGTTGATCGAGGTGGCACTGAAATCGGTGGACCGGCTGGGGCCAATTCCGGACCACACCAAACAGTACTATCTTACCCCATTGCTCGAAGCACTGGCCAACTACACGGGTGAGCCTGCCTGTCACGCGGATCTTTGTGTGGCTCCGCAAAAGAAGGCACCCGAAACTCAAAACGAAGTCACTTCCTGAGCAAGAATCGCGAAGGGACTGACAATTGGAATTGAACACTGGCCAATCCGCCCATCGAAGCTCTCTTCGCAGCAAGTATGTCGATGCAGCAGGGCGGCGGCTTGCGGAAGGTTGGATTTCAATTGCGTTGACCACCGGTCGGATCGCGGCGCAGACGATGTGCGCCGCGAATTCGCGCCGCAGGTCTCGCACTCGTGGACATGTCGAGGTCGGCCACGGGGCACTCTTGGGGTTGGCCCGCCCAAGCCATTCGTCGGCCACGCAAGCGGACCCGGAGTGGGCATCGCAGGAAAAGGAAATCGTACCTCGAAGACGAAGACTGAAATGACGAACAACGAAATTCCTCCGGTTGGCCCTGCTGTCAACAATGACGACGAGGCCCTTGCTTCCCCGTTCGTCAAATGCCTCCTGCGGCTCATTCGTACTCAGGATTCCTTCGGCTTATG
>NZ_JARTVO010000043.1:0-4264 GCF_029625675.1 Mesorhizobium sp. WSM4884 | reverse complement strand
TCGGTGACGTTGAACATCACCAGCCTGCCATGACCGCCCTCTCGCAGCGAATTTGCAGAACTCTCAGCACACTACCCTCTGTCGCCTTCGGCGACATCTCCCCCTCGAGGAGGGAGATCAGCCGCGCTGCCCCAGCCTGGCGCTTTCCACCGCAATGCCCAGCAATGCCTGGCGCGCCAACGCTTCCGACAGATCCGGCCGCTTGCGGGTCTGCAGCACCGCGGCCTGCAGGCGGTTCAGCGCGCGGCCGAGCGCCTCGCTGTTCCAGCGCTCAAGCGTCTTTTCCACCAGCTTGCGGCGCGAGAAGAAAACCGGTGGGCGGGCGCCCGCCACGACCGAGGCGGCGTTGCGGCCGCCCGATTCCATCTGGCCGCGCATCACCTGGATCGCCTGCAGCTGCCGCATCGCCGAGGACAGCACCAGGAAAGGGTGGCCGCCAGACTGGCAGTGGCGGGTGAAGGCGGTGTCGAAATCGCCGACCTTGCCGTCCAGCACGGCGTCGACCGCATCGTCGAAGGAAGCGCCGGAGACGTCGCCGGACAGCGCGTTGACGTCGTCGAGGTCGATCTCCTTCTTGCCGTGGGCGTAGAGCACAAGCTTCTCGATTTCGCCGCGCGAGGCCAGACGGTCGCCGCCGAGATTGCGTCGCAATGCCTGACGGGCGTCGAGCGTCATCGACATGCCGGCCTTGCGCAGCTCGTCGTCGATCACCGAATCGAGATCGCGGGCCTCGTCGGCGTAGCAGGGCAAGGCGATGGCGTTGCCGGCGGCCTCGACGATGGCGCGCAGGCCCGTGCCCTTCTTCAGGTCGCCGGCTTCGATGAGAATGATCGCATCCGGCGCCGGCTCGGCCGTCAGCGCCTTGATGTCTTCGGCCAGCGCCTTCTGGCCGCTGGCGTTGCGCACCCAGAGCAGCCGCCGGTCGGAAAACATCGGCACGGTGCGCGCCTCATCGAGGAGCCGGCCTTCGTCGCGGTCGACTTCCGCGCCGTCCAGCTTGACCACCGAGAACGGGTCGTCGAGCGGCAGGCCGGTCTTGACCGCGAAGGTCTTCGCCCGCTCGGCGACCAGGCCGCGGTCGGGGCCGTAAAGCAAGACGATTGCCATGGCCGGGTCCGGCCGCGCCAGCCACGAATCGACCTCGTATCCTTTCTTCTGTGCCATGCGGGTGGGTTAGCACGAGGCGGGGTCGAGGAACCAGCGTCCTCTCCTTCTCCCCTTGTGGGGGAAGGTGGCCGCGAAGCGGCCGGATGAGGGGTGTTCCAGGGAAAACCGGCGTCTCACTTCGCTGGAGTACCCATCCGTCTCGGCGCTGCGCCCCGATCCACCTTCTCCCACAAGGGGAGAAGGGAAGGCCGCGCCCGGCCTCACGGCATCAATTGCATTATCTGGCGGCGATCACCCCGCAGACTTCCACCAAATTGCGCGCAGCCTGAAAACATCGACAAGAAATTTCGCCGCCATATCTGCATCTTGTCGGCCATGTGCCGCATCGGCTCCGTCAGGACGATGGCCGGGAGGACAGCCGCCATCTCGACCGATGAAATGGCGGCACGGATGTGCAAATATCGCACCGGCAACATTGGAGGACGTGAGCTCATGGCCGATGCTGGAATGTTGCGCTTTCATGTGCCCGAGCCCGAGGTTCGGCCCGGCGGCACGCCCGACTTCTCGAATGTGACCATTCCCAAGGCGGGATCGGTGCCGCGCCCGGAGATCGATGTCGATCCGCGCACCATCCGCGACATGGCCTTCTCCATCATCAGGGTGCTCAACCGCGCCGGCGAAGCGGTCGGGCCTTGGGCGGGCCTGCTCACCGACGAGGAGCTGCTGGAAGGCCTGCGCCACATGATGACGCTCAGGACCTTCGACGCGCGCATGCAGATGGCGCAGCGCCAGGGCAAGACCTCCTTCTACATGCAGCATCTCGGCGAGGAGGCGGTGAGCTGCGCCTTCCGCAAGGCGCTGCAGCCGGGTGACATGAATTTCCCGACCTACCGGCAAGCCGGCCTGCTGATCGCCGACGGCTACCCGATGGTCACGATGATGAACCAGATCTATTCCAACGAGGCCGATCCGCTGAAGGGCCGGCAACTGCCGATCATGTACTCGTCGAAGGAGCACGGTTTCTTCTCGATCTCCGGGAACCTCGCGACGCAGTACATCCAGGCGGTCGGCTGGGCGATGGCCTCGGCGATCTCCAACGATTCCCGCATCGCCGCTGCCTGGATCGGCGACGGCTCGACGGCGGAATCCGATTTCCACGCGGCGCTGGTTTTCGCCTCGACCTACAAGGCGCCGGTCGTGCTCAACGTGGTCAACAACCAGTGGGCGATCTCGACATTCCAGGGCATAGCGCGCGGCGGTTCCGGCACCTTCGCGGCGCGCGGCCTCGGCTTCGGCATTCCGTCGCTGCGCGTCGACGGCAACGATTATCTCGCCGTGCATGCCGTCGCCAAATGGGCGATCGAGCGGGCGCGGCGCAATCTCGGGCCGACGCTGGTCGAATATGTCACCTATCGCGTCGGCGCGCATTCGAGCTCGGACGATCCGTCCGCCTATCGGCCGAAGGCCGAGTCCGATGCCTGGCCGCTCGGCGATCCGGTCGTCAGGTTGAAGAACCATCTCATCCACAGGAAAGTCTGGTCGGAGGATCGCCACACCCAGGCGGAGGCCGAGATCCTGGAGACGGTGATCGCGGCGCAGAAGGAAGCCGAAAGCCACGGCACGCTGCATGCTGGCGGCAAGCCGTCGACGCGCGACATGTTCGAAGGCGTCTATGCCGAGATGCCGCCGCATCTCAGGCGCCAGCGCCAGCAGGCGGGGGTCTGACCATGCCGAGAAAAACCATGATCGAGGCGATCCGCGACGCGATGGACGTCTCGATGGCACGCGACGAGCGTGTCATCGTCTATGGCGAAGATGTCGGCTTCTTCGGCGGCGTCTTCCGTTGCACGCAAGGCCTGCAGGCCAAATACGGCAAGAGCCGCTGCTTCGACGCGCCGATCAGCGAATCGGGCATCGTCGGCTCGGCCATCGGCATGGCCGCCTATGGGCTTAGGCCCTGCGTGGAGGTGCAGTTTGCCGACTATGTCTATCCGGCCTATGACCAGATCGTCTCGGAGGCGGCGCGGCTGCGCTACCGCTCCAACAATGATTTCACCTGCCCGATCGTGGTTCGCATGCCGACCGGCGGCGGCATTTTCGGCGGCCAGACGCACAGCCAGAGCCCGGAGGCTTTGTTCACCCATGTCTCCGGGCTGAAGACGGTGGTGCCGTCCAACCCGCACGACGCCAAGGGGCTCTTGATCGCGGCGATCGAGGATCCGGATCCGGTGATCTTCCTCGAGCCGAAGCGGCTCTATAACGGCCCCTTCGACGGCCATCACGACAAGCCGGTGACGCCGTGGTCGAAGCATGAGCTGGGCGAGGTCGCCGACGGCCATTACACGATCCCGCTCGGCAAGGCGGCGATACGAAGGCCCGGCTCGGCGGTCACCGTGCTTGCCTATGGCACCATGGTCTATGTCGCCGAGGCCGCGGCCGCGGAAACCGGCATCGATGCCGAGATCATCGATCTCAGGACGCTTCTGCCGCTCGACCTCGACGCGATCGTCGTCTCGGTGAAGAAGACCGGGCGCTGCGTCGTCGTGCATGAGGCGACGCTGACCTCCGGCTTCGGCGCCGAACTGGTCGCGCTGGTGCAGGAAAACTGCTTCTACCATCTGGAGGCCCCGGTGGCGCGGGTCGCCGGCTGGGACACGCCTTATCCGCATGCGCAGGAGTGGGAGTATTTCCCCGGCCCCGCCAGGGTCGGGCGCGCGCTCGTCGAGACGATTGAAGCTTGAAGAAGGGGGAAGCCTGAGGATGGGCGAATATGTGATCAAGCTTCCCGATGTCGGCGAAGGCGTCGCCGAGGCTGAGCTCGTCGAATGGCACGTCAAGATCGGCGACCTGGTGCGCGAAGATGCGGTGTTGGCGGCCGTCATGACCGACAAGGCGACCGTCGAGATCCCCTCGCCGGTCGACGGCGAGATCCTTTGGCTCGGCGCCGAGATCGGCGACACGGTGGCGATCGGCTCGCCGATCGTGCGGCTGAAAGTGGCCGGCGAAGGGAATGTCGTGCCGGGTGCGACGCCGGCAGAAGTCACGGCCGAGAGTACCCCCACCCCTGACCCCTCCCCACAAGGGTAGGGCTATCGCATATGAGTGAAGATGCGGAGCAGATCTTGGTCAGCCCATCGTGCCTTGAGACGTTTGTGGC
>NZ_JARTVO010000042.1:0-7560 GCF_029625675.1 Mesorhizobium sp. WSM4884 | reverse complement strand
CCCTTGTGGGAGAAGGTGTCGCCGAAGGCGACGGATGAGGGGTGTTCCAGGGAAAGCCGACGTCTCACTCCGCTGGAACACCCCTCATCCGTCTCGGCGCTGCGCGCCGAGCCACCTTCCCCCACAAGGGGGGAAGGGGCGCTCGCGCTAGGCCGCCCGCCGTCCTTCGCCGAAATAGCTTTGCAGCCACCCAAGCACCCGCGCCCAGCCCTCGGCGTGCTCTGCCGCTGCATCGGCAAACCCTGCAAATCCGCCATGGCAGATGGTGAGCCGCGTACCGCCAGCGGTCGGCTCCAGCAGATAGGCGACCGTCGTTTCGTTCCGGCCGAGCGTCGGGTGATCCCAGTCATAGCGCCTCGTCTGCACGATACGGCGCGGCATCTCTATCTCGAGG
This sequence comes from Mesorhizobium sp. WSM4884, assembly GCF_029625675.1. Lineage (NCBI taxonomy): Bacteria > Pseudomonadati > Pseudomonadota > Alphaproteobacteria > Hyphomicrobiales > Phyllobacteriaceae > Mesorhizobium > Mesorhizobium sp. WSM4884. The sequence continues at coordinate 7,166 of NZ_JARTVO010000042.1, read as the reverse complement.
AACATCCCGCCGGCGGGCAGGCGCCTGCCGTCGGCTGTCCGTACGGTGACGTTCCAAGTCCCGCCGACGCGCAGATCGGCGGTCCAGCCGGTCATCCGGTAGGTCTCCGGTGAACCCCACCAGCGCTCGACGTCAGTGGTGACCAGCGCCGCAAGGACCTGCTCCGGCGATGCGAGGATTTCGGCCGCGGCCATGACCGTCTCGGCGTTCGCCATGGCTCGCGGCCAGTTATGCGGCAGCATCATTGCAACCTCCCCAGCGGTTGTTCGATATCGAACGAGGCTCAGCCCTTTGACGGCGGGCGCTCGAAACCCTTGCCGGTCTCGAGCAGGCTCTTCAGGCTCGCCAGCACCAGCGGCCAGCCCTTGGCGACATTCGCGATCAGCCGGTGCGGGCCGTCGGCCTCGTGGGTGACGGCGAGCTTCACAAGCTCGCCATCCTGCTCGATGGTGAAGGTGCAGCGGGTGTAGCCGTCCTCCTTCACCTCGGGCATCCATTCGTTGCGCCATTTGATGACCAGGCGTCTTGGCGGGTCGATCTCGAGGATCTCGCCCGAGTCGGCGACGCGGCCGTCGGGGAAGACCAGCTTCCAGCTCGAGCCCACCTTCCAGTCGCTCTCCTGGTAGGAGCAGAGGAAGAACTGCCGGTTGAACTCAGGGTCGGTCAGCGCCGTCCAAAGCTTTTCCGGCGTGGTGCGGATATAGGTGACATAGACGAAGCTGTTGTCGCTCATGGGTCTTCCCTTTCAAGTCGTTTCTTCAGCTCGCTCAATGCATCCAGCCGATGGCGCTCGAACTTGCCGATCCAGCGCTCGGCGATCTCGTTGATCGGAACCGGGTTGAGGTAGTGCTCCTTTTCGCGCCCGTTGCGGACGGTGCTGATCAGGTTTGCTTCTTCCAGGATCGCCAGGTGCTTGGTCACCGCCTGGCGCGTCATATCCATCCGTTCGCACAGCGCATTCAGCGTCTGCCCGTTCCGGGCATAGAGGCTGTCCAGCAATTGCCGGCGGGTCGGGTCGGCCAAAGCGCGAAAGACGGCATCCATGCTCATGGCTTTAATATGCAACCATTTGGTTGCATGTCAAGCAGTGGCGAAAATATTCTGCCGCCTGATTGCTGCTTGCCGGATTGTGCATGTCTTGAGGCGCCTCCGCATTTGAACAGCGGGTCGATCCGGCTCGCCCATGCGGCCCACCCCTGATACGACCGGCGGCCGTGTGGCCAATCGTGGACCCCTTGCCGGTTCCAGGCAGGAATCGGCTCCGATATCGATGGCGGTTCAGATCAGTGCTTGCGGGAGAACCAGAAAGCGTCGGTCATGCGTTTCATGCCGATGCGCTCGTAGAAGCCGACGGCGTCGGGCATCGAGATCAGGCCGATGCCGACCGCAGGGCCGAGCTGGCGGCGCGCCTCGTCCATCAGGCCCTTGCCGATGCCGAGCCCTTGCGCCGAGGCGGACACGGCGAGCTCGGAAATGTAGCAGACCCAAGAGAAGTCGGTAACGCCGCGGGCAATGCCGACTAGCGGCTTGCCTTCGATATCGAGCCGCGCCGTCAGGACAAGGCTGGCGTTGGCAAGCATCGTCTTCAGGCGGGTCTCGTCATCGACCGGCCGCGTTTCGCCGAGGCGGGATTCCACCAGCACGCGGCGGAATTCGGCCACATCGAGCTTGGGCTCGCTTGCGTAGAGGACCTTGGAAGTCGCTGCCATGCCGCCAAGGTGCCAGATCGATCGGCGTTTTGAAAGCAGGCGATGCTGGTCTTGCGTCCAATGGCCCAAACTCAACTGCCAACAGCTGCCTTTCATTTGCCAGTCGCTTTGTGTAAACCGTGCGCCAGCAATTCCCGCAGAACCAGACGGGCAAGGACCATGGACAAATTCACCAAGCTCACCGGCGTCGCCGCGCCAATGCCGATCGTCAACATCGACACCGACATGATCATCCCGAAGGATTACCTGAAGACGATCAAGCGCACCGGGCTTGGCACCGGCCTGTTCGCCGAGATGCGCTACAAGGACGACGGCTCGGAAAATCCGGATTTCGTGCTCAACAAGCCCGCCTACCGCAAGGCGCAGATCCTGGTCGCCGGCGACAATTTCGGCTGCGGCTCGAGCCGCGAGCACGCGCCCTGGGCGCTGCTCGATTTCGGCATTCGCTGCGTGATCTCGACCTCGTTCGCCGACATTTTCTACAACAACTGCTTCAAGAACGGCATCCTGCCGATCACAGTCAGCCCGGAAGACCTGGACAAGCTGATGGACGACGCCTCGCGCGGCTCGAACGCGACGCTGTCGGTCGATCTCGAGGCCAAGGAAATCCGCGGGCCGGATGGCGGCGTGGTCAAGTTCGACCTCGACGACTTCAAGCGCCACTGCCTGCTCAACGGCCTCGACGACATCGGGCTGACCATGGAGAAGGCCGGCGCCATCGCTTCGTTCGAGAAGAAGAACGCCGAGCTGCGCCCCTGGGCCTGAGCGGCACGAACGGATAGGCCCGGCCATTTGAATTTGCGCATGTCTTTGCCCGAAACCGGTACCCCCTTTCGGGAGACATGCTTCGCCGGCCGGGCTCGTGGCGGCTGAATGGGAGGGACAGTCATGACACGCTCGCTTCTGGCCGGCGCCTGCGCCTCGGCGGCAATCCTTCTGGCCCTGGCCGGCGCCAATGCGCAGACCGACGCCCCGGCCACGCAGCCGGCGCCCGCGGCGTCCGACCAGTCCACCGCCGGCCAGGGTGCCGCCGATCAGGGATCGGCTGACGACCAGGCCGCGTCGGATGAGGAAAAGCAGGGCCCGATCCCCTTCGAAGGCGGGCAGTTCACCATCACCCAGCAGGAACAGTATGGCGAGAAGGTGCTGGCCTATGACGGCAAAGAGCTCGCCAGCAATTACGACGTCTTCTTCGAGAAGATCGTCGAGGTCGGCGGCGTCAAGGTCGCGCTGTTCGATGTCGGCGATGGCGGCAATCAATGCGGCCCGGCCAGCGTCATCGCCTGGAAGACGGAGGGCGGCGAGATCCAGACTGTCACCGTCGAGCAGGACGAGTGCGGCGCGCCGCCGGTCGCGGTTTCCGACAGCGCCATCTACTACGTGCCCTATCTGCTGCCGGGGGAGACGAGGCCGGCGCTGCAATGGTCACCGACCGGCGGGCTGACGACGTCCGGCAACCTCACCTACACGCCGGAACCCGGCACCGACTGGAAGGATGTCGATCCGTCGAAATACGACAACATCATCGACGCGTTCCACAACGAGGCCGTCTACAAGGCGGCCGAAGCGCTGCTCGGCAAGGACATGCCCGACGTGGCGACCAGCCTGCTGGTGGGCGGCGGCACCGAGAAGACGGCGTCGGGCGCCTTCTACGCCAGCGGCTGCGTGCCGCATGATTGCGGCGGCAATGACGGCTTCATGGCGGTCGACCCGGCGAAGCATCAGGTCTATTTCGCCCGCCGCGGCGACAATGGCGAACCGCAAGCCTGGCCCGACGTCAAGAGCTGGCCGGCGGATATCAAGAAGGTGCTGGACGAGGCGCAGGGATCAGGGAATTAGGTTCGCGGCAGTGGTGCCGGCCGTGAGGTCGTGTACCAACGGAAAATGATCATCGCCGCGATCCTTCCCACCCCCCTCTGGCCGGCAGGCCAGAGGGGGGTGCTGTCCCGCCAGCATCAAAGTTTTGCACCGCCAGCCTAATGCTCTCTGGCTCACGACTGGCTCGCCTCTCCCGTTAAGAATGCTTCGAAATGATCGCGAGGCTCCCATGCGCAAGCTCATCTCCACCGGCTCCCCCTTCGAAAAGACCGCCGGCTATTCGCGTGCGGTGGTGCAGGGCGACTGGTGTTTCGTGTCGGGAACGACCGGCTACGACTATGCCACCATGACCATGCCCGAGACGGTCGAGGCGCAGACGCGCAATTGCCTTGCGACAATCGCCAAGGCGCTTGCCGACGGCGGCTTCGACATGGCCGATGTGGTGCGGGCGCACTATTATATCACCGACCAGGCCTATGTTGACGTTGTCTTTCCGATCCTCGGCGAGATGTTCGGCGATATCCGCCCGGCGGCGACGATGATCGTCTGCCAACTCAACAAGCCTGAGATGAAGATCGAGATCGAGGTGACGGCGCTCCGGCGCACGGCCTGATGCCTGCCGCGCCAAGCGCGAAGCGGCTGGGGACAACGACAGCGTGACGCGAGGATCGACCCATGGTGAAGGTCAGGCGCATTGTCGCCAACGTCGAAACGCCAGACGTCGCGGCGGCGAAACGCTTCTATGAGGACGTTCTTGGTCTCGACGTGCTGATGGATCAAGGCTGGATCGTAACCTACGGTTCCGGGGAAACGATGCGGGTGCAGATGAGCTTCATGTCGCAAGGCGGCTCTGGCACGCCGGTGCCGGATCTGTCCATCGAGGTCGACGATGTCGATGACGCGCTCGACCTCATGCGCAAGGCGGGCTTTATCATCGAATATGGTCCGGCCGACGAGCCCTGGGGCGTGCGGCGGTTTTATGTGCGCGACCCGTTCGGCCGGCTGGTGAATATTCTGTCGCATCGGTGAGGGCATCTCTCGTTGGCGCTTTGCGAGACGTCGGCGGGACAGAGGGGGTGTGAAGGATCTCGGCGCTCGTACCCTTGCGCCCAGCCCGCTTGGCGTTTAGCAAGACCGCGGTTCAATTCTCTTTCCGGACGGTTCTCCATGGCTTCGAAAAATCTCTTCCTGCTCGCCGGCGACGGCATCGGCCCCGAGGCCATGGCCGAGGTGAAGAAGCTGATTGGCGCCATGAATAAGAAGCTCGGCAGCGGCTTTGCCACCGACGAAGGGCTGGTCGGCGGCTGCGCCTACGACGCGCATGGCGCGGCGATCTCCGACGCCGACATGGAAAAGGCGATGGCGGCGGACGCTGTGCTGTTCGGCGCCGTCGGCGGGCCGAAATGGGACAAGGTGCCTTACGAGGTACGCCCCGAGGCCGGGCTTTTGCGCCTGCGCAAGGACATGGAGCTGTTCGCCAATCTGCGTCCGGCGATCTGCTATCCGGCGCTCGCGGCATCCTCGTCGCTCAAGCAGGAGGTGGTCGAAGGCCTCGACATATTGATCGTGCGCGAGCTCACCGGCGGCGTCTATTTCGGCGAGCCGAAGCAGATCATCGATCTCGGCAACGGCCAGAAGCGCGGCATCGACACCCAGGTCTACGACACGTTCGAGATCGAGCGCATTTCCGGCGTCGCCTTCGAGCTGGCGCGGACGCGCCGGAATCATGTCACCTCGATGGAAAAGCGCAACGTCATGAAATCGGGCGTGCTGTGGAACGAGGTGGTCAGCCAGACGCACAAGGCCAAATACAGCGACGTCAAGCTCGACCACATGCTGGCCGACGCCGGCGGCATGCAGCTGGTGCGCTGGCCGAAGCAGTTCGACGTCATCGTCACCGACAATCTATTCGGCGACATGCTTTCCGACATCGCCGCCATGCTCACCGGCTCGATCGGCATGCTGCCTTCGGCCTCGCTCGGCGCGCCGGATGCCAAGACCAAGAAGCGCAAGGCGCTCTACGAGCCGGTGCACGGCTCTGCGCCCGACATCGCCGGCAAGGGCATCGCCAATCCGATCGCGATGATCGCGTCCTTCGCCATGTGCCTGCGCTATTCCTTCGGCATGGTGGCGGAAGCCGACAAGCTCGAGGCGGCGATCGCCGCCGTGCTCGACGACGGGCTGCGCACCAAGGACATCATGTCCGAAGGCATGAGCGAGGTTGGCACGGTCGAGATGGGCGACGCCATCATCGCCAAGTTCCTGGGCTAGCTCAGATGGCGGTCGACGTCCGCTGGGCGACGACCGAAGACGCCGAGGCGCTCGCCACCGTGCTTTGCGAGATGGCGACGCACTATCGGCAGGCGCCGCTCGATCACGGCCGGGCGGCGGCCTCGGCGAGGCAGTGGCTCGGCGACGAAAGCCCGGCCTATCCGCATTTCGCGCTGGCCTTCGCGGGTGGCGAGGTGGCCGGCCTTGCTTCGGTCGCGATCGCGCATCCAGGCATCGATCTCGAACGGCTGATGTTTTTGAAGGACCTGTTCGTGCGTGAGAGCGCCCGCAATAGGGGCGTCGGCGAGGCGCTGGTCAGTTTTCTTGCGGGCCATTGCCTGGACAAGGGCATCGGCCGCATCGACCTCACCAGCGAGGACTGGAACGAGGGTGCGCTGCGCTTCTACGCCCGGCTCGGCGCCGAGCGCCACGGGCAAAAGATCTTCCTCAGGCTGTCGGGCGAGGCGCTGAGGACGGCTGCTAAAATCTGACGCCGGCCGGCACCGGCCCCCACTTGTTGTCGGCGGCCTGGGTGGGGATCAGCGCGAAGACGAGCGTGGCGAGCCCGCCGACATAGGGCACGAAGCAGAGGATCGCGAGCCAGCCGGTCAGGCCGAGATCGTGCAGGCGGCGCACGATAAGCGCCACCCACGGCAGGAACGTCAGCAGCACGTAAAGACCGAAGAGGCCGAGCATGACGATCGGCGTGTCGCCGCCGCCCTCGACATCGCCTCGCGACAGGTCCACGGACAGCCCGACGCCGATGGCGACGGCGAGTCCGATCGTCCAGAACAGGCAAAAGCCCCAGAACTCCTTGCGTCGGGCCCGGCCGGAGACGTTGATGTAATTCGTCGTGAGGCCGCGCCAGAAATAGCTCCATATACTGGTGGATTCCGCCGACCCGCTCTCGGCGCTGCGGCCAAAATGCACAGGCGCCGCCGGTGCGTTGCCCGGCAGCTGGACTGCTGCCGCCGCGGCAGGAGCTGCGCTCTCCGCCGGGCCGGTCATACGGGCACGGACGGAAAAGATGTTGCTTGCCCGATCGCCGTTCGGCTGGAATTCGACCGCGTCGCCCCTTGCCAGCGCCATCTCGCGGCGCAGGTTCTCGCGCGCGAAGCTGTAGCGCTTGCCGTCGGCACCGGCGATGAAACCGAAGCCCTGATGCTCGTCATAGTGAAGAACTTCGCCGCGCATTGCCCATCCCCCAATTGCCGCGCATGCCCAGACTGTTCAAAGTCGCGGCGGATCGCAAGAGGGTTGCGCGAGCGGAGCCAACTCGCGGGCACCACGCTTTCGTCATGTATGGACGGCCCCTTTTAGGCAAGAGGCAAAATGGCGACGACGGCGTGGGTCTGGAGCGGTCATGTA
>NZ_JARTVO010000041.1:0-11436 GCF_029625675.1 Mesorhizobium sp. WSM4884 | reverse complement strand
TCGACGCACTCCGGACAAGTAACCTCATGGGCGCGGCATGCAGGATTAACCGAGCCCAGCCGGTCATGAGTGCGGCCTTGCCGGGTCGGGCGATAGGCAGTCATGCCCTGCCCTTCCTGCGGGTCAAGCACTCCGAAAAAACATTTCCCCCATAAATGCTAGATCTTCCGTTGCCTTTTCGCGTCACAGGCCGTCAAACGCCCGGCCGTTCACAACAGTGATCCGGCAAGTGTTTGGCTGCGCGAGACGATGCTGCAGGGAGTCGTCCTGCATGGCACTTCGCTATGATGCTGCGGTGCCGTCTAACGGCGCCTCGTGCTTGAACGCACTGAACGGCCACCGCGATCAAAATCGATGGTTCGAGGACCGTTGATCATCACCCCGCCAGCCTCGATCTTGTTTGCCGCCACGAGAGCGACACAGAGACTGCTGGTGAAGATGCCCGCCTGCCCGCTATGTTCCGGATGGTTGACCATCCCGGATGGACCCATCGAGGGTGTCAAGGCGAGCATGAGCACAGGCGCGAACAGTTCACGGGCAGGCGCGACGGTGGCCGCAAAGCAACGTCGCGCCAGCATGCGATCTCAGCAGGATCGGCACCATCCTGTCAGGGAGCAATGCGAGTGGCTGGCTTAGCCGCTGCGACGCTGCCCGGCATCGCGTTCAATTGATCTGGCGCCTTAAATGCAGGAAGGCTTCGCGGCCGGTACGAGGCGCATCCCTCCTCCGAAGCAGCACGCCCAAGTATCATCACAAGCCCCGAGCGCCCGCGTTCGGCGATGTCCAATTTCCGACAATGTCGGAATACAGTCAGATCTGCTGGATTGACTTTAAATGGTTTTCTCATTTGGCACAGCGCATGCTGGTTATCCGGAAACACGTGACCGACCAACAAGAAGTCGCATGACACAACCGAAGCCATCCATGTCTGACGGGCTGCCCAGGATACCTACTGCGACCGCGCTTGCCCGGTGACGACCGCTCCGGCTCCGCCCGTTACCGACGAGGCAAAGTGACGGATTTCCTGCGTTTCAACGACATGGAGGTGGTTGTCATTCCCGCTGGGGGACAGACTCGGCCTGTTCAAGGCATTGCGCGAAGGCGGCAAGATGACGGCCACCCGTGCGCGAACTCAAGGAGCGCAGCCTGTATCGTGTATCAGGCAAATAGGCCGTCGGTCAGTGACCTTGACACAGGGGACATGCGCAAGGTCCTGAAGTTTGATGCAGCGATAGAAGGGTGCCAATGACAACAATAGCTTACAGGAACGGAACCATGGCTGGCGACGGCCGAGCCTTGGGTTTTGACTCAGTATCCGTCGGTGAGAAAACGAAGGTGTTTCGCTTATGCGACGGCACACTCATCGGCGTTTCCTCTTCGTCCTTGGGTATTCCAAAGGCCGTTCGAGACTGGGTTGAGAAGGGCATGGATGTTTCTGATATTCCTGTGCCGCGCAACGACGACAATTTTGAATTTGAGGCGCTGATAGTGCGCAAAAATGGGGAAGCCGTATTGTTGGACGGCAATTGGCTGCCAAGTGATCCCGTGAAAGGTGAATATTATGCCATCGGGAGCGGCAAGCAGTATGCTTTGGCCGCGCTGGTTTTGGGCAAGTCAGCTAAGGAAAGCGTCGAAGTTGCCGCGAAACTCGACGTTTGGACTGGTGGCACAGTCACTGCCATAACTCACTAAACCCGCCTTTCGGCGGGAGTGTGACAGTGCGAGCGTGGAAGTAGGGCGCCACCCCGGGGCACGTCGAGCCCTGTCATGTGAGCTGGTCCATAAGCGCGCGAAAGCGTCCAGTTGTGGCCAAAAGCACGATTTGCGACAGAACCGGCCCGCTTCTATGAGTATGGGCCGCTTTTTGCGGCCAGCGTGCTTGCCATCCTGCCGCCAGTGGCCGTCGCCTTCTTCTTCCAAGGTTACCTCGTCATGAAGTAGAGCACCACGATCTTGTCGGAGAGATCGGAAGGCGGACGGCCCTTCCGTCCGCGTCGGCCAGTTCGAAAGGCGGCGCGGCCTGCTCGTCGATCGCCTGGAAGAACCTCTCCGCGCTGTCCCTCATCTTGTCGAGATCGGCGCCCGGATGGTGGGCCAGCGCGGAGGTCCCGAGGATCAGCGCCAGAAATTGAATCGCAAGCGACGGTTTCGCTTTCATGGACAATGCATTCCGGTTGGGGGCGTTCGAGGGCTCCGCGGCTAGGATTGGTCTCACTGTGTCTGCTCCCGCTCCCGGCGGCTCATCTGCCTGATAGGCGCGTTCCCGCTCGGGCCATGTGCTTTTGATGAAGGCCAGAACGGCCCGGATCTCCTCGTCGGTGAGGACATTCCCGAAGCCCGGCATGTCGCTCTGGTAGCCGCCGCCGACGACCGCGGCCGGTCCCGGCGCCGGCATGCGTCCCGAAGGCAGCGGGCTTTCCAATCGCGCTGACCTTCGCCTGGCTAAAACCGTCTTGCCTAGCGCTATCGCCGCGGCCGGGGCGCGGCCATCCGGTTGGCGAGCCAAGGCAATGTCCAGACCAATCCGAGGCCTGCCGCGGCCACGCATCGATAAGAGGACCGACGCCCTTCTCCTTTGCCGCCGCTGGAGAACAGGTATTTGATCAGCGCGGCCGTCCCGAGGACGAGCACGACGACGACAAGCAGCCACACCAGGCCCGTGCCGAACATCATCATGCCGCTCATGCATTCCATCATCGAAGCCTCCTATTCCGTGGCGTAGATGCCGCCGGTCGCGTCAGACTTTCGGATTTCGAGAATCTCGAAGGGCGCTTCCTTCGTGCCACTCATGCCGGGGGAGCCCATCGGCATGCCGGGCAGCGTCATGCCCTTTGATGTCGGGCCGCTCGGTCAAGAGCTTGTTGACCGTGCCGACCGGCACATGGCCGCTCACCACATAGCCGTCGATGAACGAGAGAAGGCAGCCATCGGCTTCCGGCGGAATGCCCTCTTCGCGGCTCATGGCGAAAAGGTCGTGAGTCGGCCTTGACGGTGATTCCTGGAAGGCCGATTCCAAGGCGAGCTGGCTTGAAGGCCGCGGTCCGGATGGTCGACTAGGCAGCTTGGTTCCACGATCGCAATGCTTGATCGCTTCATTGCAGGCCATGGGCTCTCGCCCCCTCCTTTTGCCACACGAGGCGCCAGCTCACGTGTTGTTGTTGGCGTGCGCCCCGGCAACCGCTTTCACCAGCCGCTCCAGCGATCCCGCGCGCTCCAGCTCCGCAAAGAATGATGCGGCGTGACGCTACCCAGCCGGTGCTTCTCGGCCTTCCAATTAAACTGTCTCGACGAAAGAGCCGTCTCCGTTGCTCCGGTCTCGGTGTTGAGTTCTCTAAGGCTGCGCCACACCTTGGTCCCCACGCCGGCAAATGATCTCACTATGCAGCCCGTGCTCGCACGCTCTCAAACTAATTACCGCTGCTGCAACACGCCGCCTGGCGGCCTGCACCGAAAAGCCGACAGGGGTGCATCTGAATAGCCGTGAACCCAGGTCTCAAAGACCATCCGGCGCGACGAGCGGACGCACCGCACGTGTGACACCCGCCTTGTGGGGCAGGGTTGCCTTTCTCAATCCCGGCGTTGGTCGGCGTCCCAATGAGCAGCAAGCTATTATCGGCCGCCGAATCTTAGTGGCTTCGTCGAGAGCCTCAATCAACCAAGCGGCGAAAGCCCCGCTAGAGTCTCCGCCCGCCTGTCGCTATGAAGCAGTTGCAGCCAGCGCTGCTTCAGGCGCATGAACTCGCCCGATGCAATGATTTCCGTCGCCCTGGGTCTTTCGAAGGGCACTGTTTCTATTCCCTTCTTCTTCGGCGCGCGGCTTGATGCCGACATACGGTTTCTTGACCTGCCGCCTGAACTGGCTGCCGAAGCGGGTGCCCCGCCAGCGACCCCGACAATCCCCTGTTCCGCAACTGCTGAAGAGCCGACTGCGCTCGCATCCCGATATTGCGCAACGGCACTATGCCGACATTCTGGAGACCGCAGCCGCATGAGCCTCGAGATGTTCCGCCGACCGTCGACAAAGGCGTCCTCTCGCCTGCGTCCGCCATTTGTCAGTGCTCGATCTGATTGGGGAGACGCCGGTCGTCGAACTGAAGAGATTCGATACCGGCAGGTGTCGTCGCTTCGTCAAGATCGAAAGCCAGAATCCCGGCGGATCGATCAAGGATCGCATTGCGTTGTCGATGATCGTTAATGCCGAACAGCGTGGCACGCGCGGGGCGGTACAATCATCGAAGCGACCGCTGGCAACACAGGGCTCGGCCTGGCCATCTGGCGGCACGAAGCGCGTGATCGCGTGTCCAAAAGCTGACAGCGTCAGACAAATGTCAGGTTCATTACAACCAACATCTGGGCACTGACGAGGTTTTTCGAAGCAATGGGCGCTAACTGCGCGCTGAGCGCGTTGGCATGGCTTTTGAGACTGAGTGACTGTGACTGCACTCAATGGGGCAAGACGAGCGATGCGCTCCTCCCTGAACCCGTGTGCCGTCTCTGAGAGGAAACCAGCTCGTGCAGAAACCTTTGGAAATAGCTTTGGACCGCAACGTGGTATTGCAGATGGAGTCCCCGGCTCCTTCGATTAGAGTCGAGAACTGGCTGCATGGCGAGCCCCTCACGAGCTTTGAGCCCGGCAAGTGTACATAGTCGAATTTTGGGCAACTTGGTGCGGCCCATGTGTGGACGGGATGCCCCATCTGATCCAGCTGCAGGGCGTCGCCAGGCGCACCATCTGGACAGCAGGAACTGGACTATGGGCAAGGTAACAGGCTTTCTCGAAATCGACCGGCAGGTGCACAAGTACCAGCCGGCCTCCGACCGCATCCGGCATTTCCGCGAATTCACGCTGCCGATGTCCGACAAAGAGGTCGAGAAACAGGCCGCGCGCTGCATGGATTGCGGCATTCCGTTCTGCCATGGGCCGACGGGCTGCCCGATCCACAACCAGATCCCGGACTGGAACGACCTCGTCTACAATGGCGACTGGGACAATGCGATCCGCAACCTGCATTCGACCAACAATTTCCCGGAGTTCACCGGCCGCATCTGCCCCGCACCTTGCGAGGAAGCCTGCACGCTGAACCTCGAGGACATCCCCGTCGCCATCAAGACGGTCGAGCAGGCGATCGCCGACAAGGCTTACGAGACCGGCCATATCAGGCCCTATCCGCCGGAGAAGAAGACCGGCAAGCGCGTCGCCGTCATCGGCTCCGGCCCGGCCGGCATGTCGGCTGCCCAGCAGCTCGGCCGCGCCGGCCACGACGTCCATGTCTATGAGCGCGAGAGCCGGCCCGGCGGGTTGATGCGTTACGGCATTCCCGACTTCAAGATCGAGAAGCACTATATCGACCGGCGCATCGAGCAGATGCAGGGCGAGGGCGTCACCTTCCATTGCGGCGTCAATGTCGGCGTCGACAAGCCGGTTGCCGAGCTGCTCGCCGAACATGACGCCGTGCTTTATTGCGGCGGTTCCGAAACGCCGCGCGCGGCCGGCATTCCCGGCGACGATCTCGGCGGCGTGCATGACGCGATGCCCTATCTGGTGCAGCAGAACAGGCGTGTCGGCGGCGAACCGATCCAGTCGGTGGCGTGGCCGTCGCATCCGATCCTCGCCGGCGGCCAGCATGTCGTCGTCGTCGGCGGCGGCGACACTGCCTCCGACTGCGTCGGCACCGCCTTCCGCCAGGGCGCGGTGCGCGTCACCCAGCTCGACATCCGGCCGCAGCCGCCGGAAAAGGAAGACAAGCTGTCGGTCTGGCCATACTGGGCGACCAAGATGCGCACGTCATCCTCGCAGGCCGAAGGCGCCGAGCGCGAATTCCAGGTGGCGACGCTTGAATTCATCGGCGAAAACGGCCAGCTGACCGGGGTCAAATGCTGCGAAGTCGACGAAAAGCGCAAGCCGATCGCCGGCACCGAATTCGTCATCCGCGCCGATCTCGCGTTCATCGCCATCGGCTTTGCCGGGCCAGCCGCTCGCGGGCCGGTGTCGGAACTGGCCGGCCAGATGAAGATCGCCATTGACAGCCGCCGCTCGAAGAATGTCGAGGCCAATGACCGGGACTACAGGACCAGCGTCGAAAAGCTCTATGCGGCGGGCGACGTGCGGCGCGGCCAGTCGCTGGTCGTCTGGGCGATCCGCGAGGGCCGCCAGGCGGCGCGCGCCATCGATGAGGCGCTGATGGGATCGAGCGTGCTGCCGCGCTGAGTCCGTCTCGAGACCCTACTTGTGCGGCCACCTGAAGGCGCTTTCCGCCCTTCCGCTGCCCCGGGCAGCTTACGGACTGATCGCCGTGGTCGTTTCGGTTGTGGCCCCGGCCGCAGGCTGCCGCCTTGGCGGCCAAGAAAAATCGTCGGCGCGGCCGGGCGCAGCAGCGGGCGCCTTGCCCTCGACGACGAATTTTTCACCGGGCCCGTCCGGCTTGGCCGGCGCTGCGGCACCGAGAAGTTCCGAACCGCCGTCGAGTGCCGGTGATTGCGAGTCGGCGTCGGTAGCCGGGTCGGCGGCCTCAGTCTTTTCCTTCGAGGGTGGACTACGTTACTGGCCAGTACCGGCAACGCATCGAAGGAACTTTACAATCATAAAGGTACGTCACTGGTCTCGCGGCTCACCTATGACGATCTAGACGCGCATTCGAGTCCACAATCCGACTGGCATTTTCGTAAAGGCCTCCTCGGTGCGGGCGGCATCAGGGAGGATTTTCTCATGACGAGGACTTCTTACGGAAATGGGGGGCTACTCAAACACATTCAGTGATCAGCGCGGGGGCGGCGTCAGCTATTTCACCGCCGATCTTGGATATAATTTCTTGAACTCACCGCGCTACCGCATCGGTGCTTTTGTTGGCAACAATTTCTGGCACGAGAGCTACGATGCTTTCGGTTGCACGCAGCAGGCGACCAACTGGGGAACCTGTGTGCCAACCGTCCCACCTACGTCAACCTCTCAGCCAGGACAACGATTGGCATTCGCTGCGACTCGGCTTGGCCGGGCAGACGCAACTCACCGAGCGACTCAGCCTTTCTGGTGACGTGGCGTTCCTCTTCACGCGGCTCGACGGCAAAGAGCAGCACCACATGCGCCCAAGATCAAGCTAATTCCCGAAGACGGCGATGGGCATGGCGTCCAGCTCGAGGCGGTGTTGCGGCCGTGGCGAATAACGGCACCGCTCATTTCGAAGAGGCAATGGGCGGTCGTGGTTCCCCGCAGGCCGACGATTGGAAGGCAAAGCGCTACGGCGTTTTCGTGCAGGCTAGCATCAAGTTCAACTGAGAGAGCAAGAACCGAGGAGAGCGGCGATGCCACTCCAGCTCATTACGATCATTGGATCAACAGAAGGAAGTTTTCCGAAGAGTTTTGCAAGCGTGCGCAAAGTCGCCAGACAAAGTTCTCTCGGTCCATAGTGTACGTGCCGTCACGCCCGTTCTCGACATGGTTGAATGATACGTCCCGCGCGATCGATCAAAGTCGTTTTTCATTGGTTTTCCGGAAATCGCGGGGAGCACAGCGTGCTGTGACCCTCGCCTGCTGGTTTTCTGTCAACGCGCAGATGAGGGAGAATGAGCGTACAGCAAAAATCATCAGTGCTGTCGCTTTCGCCAAAGCCCGCCGCAGCTAAACGGGGTCCCACGCCCGGTAGCGCCCCCTGCCGGTCACCTCACGGATGCCGAGTTCGGCACCAGCCCGAGCGCAGCGCGCTGGCTAATTTTCAGCTCGGCCGCGACCAGACCTGCCGACACCAGCGGCCGCGCCAGCACCAGCTCGATCAGCGCCGGCAGGCTCGAGTTTTTGCGCCGGTTCCTGAGCCGGCGCTCCATCTGGCTTTTGGCCAGCGCCTGGATGATTGCAAGGCTGAAACAGTCGATGGAACGCCCCTCCAGCGAAGCCGAACCGGACGAGGCGCGCGCGCCAGGTCCTTCGGCTGCCATCGGCACGCTGGGTTTAAGTGCTTGGGGTGACACGGCGTGATCTCCGCCGTTGGCGGGAACAGGGCAGTGCAATAGTACTGCCCTGTTCCTTTTGATCAGAGGCCAGTGCGGATTTCTTCGGCAAGCGCCCTCAACGTCGTCTCGACGTCATCGCCGTTTACCATCTTCTGCATCGCCACGGCCCATGCGTTCATGGCTTCGCCGAAGCCGACACGCGGTGTGAAAGCCAGCGCGGCTTGGTCCTGTATCTTTTTGAAGCTGTCAACGAAGTTGTTGAACTCGGGCTGCGAAGCGTACTTAGTCCAGGTGTCGTCTGCCAGGTCGACGTGCGCGGCGGATTGACGAGCTGGCCAGCAAGGGCACCCTTGAGCGCCACCTGCTTGGAGGTGGCCCACGGGATGAACAGCCAGGCCGTGCCCTTCTTTTCGGAAGCCGCGTTCATGGCGAGAGCCCAGATCCAGATGTCAGACTCCAAGCTCGTGGCGCTCGGTGCGTGCAGCGGCGGAGCGAAGGCGATCTTGCCGGATGCCGGCTTCCCCGCAACATCGTTCCAGAAGCCGAACATATTTGAGTCGATCGTCATCGCGCTGCGGCCGGACGCGAAGGAAGGAGCCGCGCACTTCTTGATCATGTCCACGTAATGTAGTCGTATCCAGCATCGGTAAGCTTCCAATCGCTCAGGTATTTGTCCAGCGGCTCCAGGGCGCCACTCGGAGCGAGGTCCTACGCGGGCTGAATGCCAGTGCCGAACACATCCCATGCTGGCGACTTCGTCGTCAGTTGGATCGTCATCTTGTTCCAGTAAGAATCGTCTGGGTAGAGTTCCGGCGTGACCTTGATGCCGGGTCAGCTTCTCGAACTCCGGAAATTGCGCAGCGAGAGCATCCGCATAGGGGTGGATGTCGTAGGCCCAAGTTATGCTGGTCCCTTCGAATTGACGCCAGTTCACGGTGTCGGCAGCGGCCGAATTAGTGAGCGATGCCGAGACGGCAAAAAACGCCAAGTCAAAAGCAAGCTGTTTGCGAAGCGACGCGCACCTGTAACGAGTACGGGGAATGAGCGACCCATGTAATCCTCCCTGGGGCATTTTGCCAATTTTTGGGTCCACTCCTCCATCCCGAGTTCGCTCATAGCCACAATAAGCGGTTTCCAACGAGCTCGCTCTGAATGCACCAGGCCAACTGGGTAAAAACGGGTAACCGGCACTAAAAGGCGTTGTAGTATCGCCACCAGAAATACTGCTCCGTGGTGCTGGCCTTTGCCTGGGGGCGCAACACGGCAACTACCCGCTCAAAACGGTTGGTCCTCTACCTCTTATTCACCGTCGCTTTCCTCGCGGCCTAACCCGGCCGGAATATCCGTTGCCAGAAAAAGGCCTCGCGGCCGGTTCGAGGCTCATCCCTCCTCCGAAGCAGCACGCTCAAGTATCGTCACAAGCCCCGAGCGCTTCGCGTTCGGCGATGTCCAAATTCCGACAATGTCGGATACAGTCAGATCTACTGGATTGCGTTTGAATGGTTTTCTCATTTGGCACAGTACATGCGGGTCATCCGCAAAACACGTGACCGACCAACAAGAGTTCGCATGATCACCTTACCACAACATACAGCCGCCGCGGAACAATCACTTGGCCCCTGATCGCCCACCCCGGCACCACAACCGGAGTCATCGATGTTCTGACAGGCTGCCCAAGGATACCTGCTGCAACAGGGCTTGCCCTGGTGACGACCACTCCGGCTCCGCCGGTTACCGACGAGGGCAAAGTGACGGATTTCCTGCTTTTCAACGGCATGGAGGTGGCTGTCATTCCCGACCACCGCGCCGGTCGTCACCCATATGGTCTGGTGCAGGATCGGCAGCGCGGAATGAGCCGCCGGGGATATCTGCATGTCTTCGAGCATCTGATGCTCAAGGCGCCTCATGACGAGCACGGCTCCGTCGCCTGGAGAGATTGAACCCAAAGGGAGATTCAGATGTCTGAAGCGAATCAGGAAAAGTTGGACGCATTCTTGGGGAAAATGGTCGGCGATCTCGGTGCGATCGCAACGGGCGCGGGAGTCCTGCTGGGGGACAGACTCGGCCTGTTCAAGGCATTGCGCGAAGGCGGCAAGATGACGGCCGCCGAACTTTCGACACGCACCGGCACCCAGGAACGCCTCGTAAGGGAATGGCTTTCCGGGCAGGCGGCGGCGGGTTACGTCGACTACGATGAAGCGAGCGACAAATTCTATCTCAACGCCGAGCAAGAGCTGGTGTTCGCTGATGAAGACAGCCCGGCCTTCATGGCAGGCGCATTCGAGTTCCTGTCCGCGCTGTGGCTCGATGAAGAAAAGGTGAGGCAGGCATTCCAGTCCGGCAAGGGCGTCGGGTGGCACGATCATAGCGCGTGTCTGTTTCGCGGTACGGAACGGTTCTTCCGTCCAGGCTACAATGCCAATCTGATCGACTCCTGGCTGCCGGCCTTGGAGGGCGTCGTCGAGAAGCTCGAACGCGGCGTGGACGTCGCGGATGTTGGATGCGGTCATGGTGCATCGACCGTGCTCATGGCACAGGCCTTCCCCAATTCGCGCTTCGTCGGCTTCGACTATCATGCCCCTTCGATTGAGCGCGCCCGCAAGGCGGCCGAGGTAGCCGGCGTCGGCGTTAACACGCGGTTCGACGTGGCGGCCGCCAAGAGCTATCCCGGAACCTATGACCTCGTCACATTCTTCGATTGCCTTCACGACATGGGCGACCCGACGGGCGCCGCCACCCATGTCCACGGATCGCTCAAGCCGGACGGCACGTGGATGATCGTCGAGCCGTTCGCGCATGATCATCTGGCGGCGAACCTCAATCCCGTCGGCCGCGTTTACTATGCCGCTTCCACTTTCGTGTGCACGCCCGCATCCGTGTCGCAGGAAGTCGGGCTCGCGCTTGGAGCCCAGGCCGGTGAGGCGAGGCTGCGCAAGGTTGTGACCGGCGGCGGCTTCAAGCGATTGCGTCGCGCCGCGGAGACACCGTTCAACATGGTGCTGGAGGCCCGCCCTTAGCGTGGCCGTCGCCAGAAATTGCAGCTCATCGCATTTGATGAAGATCACCGCCAAAAATCCGGACGCATCGGGCACATTTTCAAGGCGTCTGGGTTCACGCAGAGGTCGCTGCCGAGTTGTGTGCCAAGAGTCCCATACGTTGCGGCTCAGAAAGGACCCCACGCACGGCGACGAACATGCCCATAGCGATGGCCGCTATAATCACATATGTCCACCATGGCGCGTTCACAAAGCTGGTAAGCCACGTCGCACCGAACGCGCTTACGACAAAAACGAGAGCCTCGATAAAAAGACTGAGCCTGTACACATTCAGTCGTCTCATCCTCATACCACCCATCCAAAGACTGAGCTTGTTGCGCTACTGCGACAGAGCCTAACATATTGGAGAGTGCTCACTAGTCGACCGTGAACAATCCGAGCCCTAAGCGGCGACCGGCTTCGGCCGGATTTGAAGCAGGGCAATCAAGAGCGACAA
>NZ_JARTVO010000040.1:0-14116 GCF_029625675.1 Mesorhizobium sp. WSM4884 | reverse complement strand
CAACGCCTTCGCCATGGGCGGTACGAACGCAGTTCTGGCATTCAGGCAGGTGTAGAAGCCATGCAAGACGCCTCATTTGAGGTCACCTGTCGTATCTAGCTGCTTGCCGGACCACTATGTAAAGCGAGCGCTATTGGCTGCCTCTGCGATGCGGGAATTGGCAGCGGACGTCTCTCGATCAAACAGGCATCTTGCTTGTAGAATTCTTTTAATCGTGAAGCGGCGCGAGTGCGCTATCCGTTGAGGTGAGCAAGGCCGGCGCCCTGGGTGAGCGCTGGTGTCGGGTGGTGGAAAGTACAGGGGGAGCTGTGTGGCCCCTCTTTCTCGGCCTCGACGATGTGCGAAGGAGCCTGCGCGGCGAACGGGCCAACGCCCCAGGCTCAGAACCTGGGCGAACCTAACTCCCGCCAAAGGACAGCCCAGAGCTGGATACACGAAAGAGATACTGAACCCGCGAATCAGATTCTGATCAATCGTCGTGTCTGAGCTCCACTCGGCTCTTACGGAGATAATCGCGCGGCCCGGCAACGGCCGCGCGTGCCGCGGGCGTGAGCTTTGCGCTTCGTCAGAAGTGCCTCGAGCGTGACGACGATAATTGACCAGCCATATGGAACGCATTCGCCCAGTTATCCAAAGCGTGGATACCTTTCATCTAAACAAAGGATTTTACCGTTTTTGCTGCAGGTCCCATAGAAGCGCTTCAAGTTGGAAAGATAGGTAGTTCCGATGGTTGCGTTGGATCTGAGGAGCATCATCTGGTGTGCGGGGCGTACAAAGTCAGTCGCATCTGCATTGCGGCTTGGTCTTTCGGCGGTCCCCACAAGTTACGCCCCGTTGGCGCGACGCCAATTATTTAATCAATGCTTGGACATTTATCTCAACCAGACAGCTACAAGGTGAGGTCTTCCATGCGTCCGAATGTCGAGTGGAAGTTGTGCTGGGAAAATGAGCTGCAACTGGCCGACCATGTCGAACTCTCCGACTTTTTTCGAAAGACCTATGGACGGACTGGCGCCTTCAACGCGGAGCCATTCGAAGGCGGCCGCAGTTGGGCCGGCGCGAGGCCGGAATTCCGCGCAATCGGCTACGACGCGCATGGGGTAGCGGCTCACATCGGCATGCTGCGGCGCTTCATCAAAGTTGGCGAGGTCGACTTGATCGTCGCTGAATTGGGCCTGTACGCGGTTCGTCCGGATCTTGAAGGGCTCGGAATCGGTTTTTCGATGCGCGTGGCGTACCCAGTGCTCCATCAGTTGGGTGTTCCATTCGCTTTCGGCACGGTTCGGCACGCGCTGCGAAACCATGTCGAAAGATTCTGCAGAGCCGGCCTCGCGAACATTGTGTCGGGCGTTCGCGTACGGTCGACCCGTCCAGATGTGCATCCCGACCTGCCGCCCACGCGCCTGGAAGACGTACTCGTGTTGGTTTCGCCGATCGGACGCTCGATGGACGAGTGGCCGTCTGGTACCCTGATCGACCGGAACGGTCCGGAACTATGAAGCCTCTGGACTACATATGCGAAGGGCAGAGTGACAATGCCGATCGCATTGCAGAGCGCAGCGTCTATCTGACGTTTGACGACGGTCCCAATTCATTTTTCACACCGCAGATACTCAATGTGCTGGCGCAACATCAGGTGCCGGCGACCTTCTTCGTTGTTGGGGCCTACGCGGCCGACGAGCCGGAACTCGTTCGCCGAATTATTACAGACGGCCACGGTATAGCCAACCACACGATGACTCATCCGGACCTAGCTAAATGCGGGTCCGTCGAAGTCGACTGCCAGATAGTTGAGGCAAACAGAGTCATAGGGATGGCTTGCCCGCAGGCCATGGTTCGGTACTTTCGTGCACCCTATGGCATCTGGACCGAAGAAGTAATCGCTGCATTAGCGGGTGAGGCATTGGCGCCCGTCCATTGGTCCATTGATCCACGCGACTGGTCTCGCCCCGGCGTTGACGCCATCGTCGACAGAGTGCTCGCCGATATCCGGCCGGGCGCAATCGTGCTGTTGCACGACGGGTGCGCTCCCGACGAATTGCAACCAGGCAATCAAGCCAGTCTGCGCGACCAGACGGTGACAGCGTTGTCACGCCTAATTCCAGAATTGCACGGCCGCGGATTTGTAATCCGATCACTTCCTCAACATCCCTGAACAAACAGAGATCCTATGGACCTTCTCACCACAGCCAGTACTGTTGCCGTTTCGTCTTATGCGGTGCTCTCGACTGTTTACAGAGGCATGCAAGCGGTCTACTCCCAACCGGAAAATGTTACGCCGCCGTCGGAAAGCTTGTTCGGATCCGACCGTTGGCCGAGCGTGGATGTCATTATCCCCTGCTACAATGAGGACCCGCGCACACTCGCGGCGTGTTTAGCTTCCATTGCAAATCAAGATTACTCCGGAACATTTCAGGTCTATCTGGTTGACGACGGTTCTGGAAATCGTAATGCCGTCATCCCGGTACATCACGCCTACGAGGGCGACCCGAGATTCAATTTCATTCTGCTCCGCGAAAATGTTGGCAAACGCAAGGCGCAGATCGCCGCCATCCGCCGCTCATCTGGAGATTTCGTGCTCAGCGTCGACTCTGACACGACACTTGCGTCCGACGTCATCACGAAGCTTGCAGTAAAAATGCGGGATTCCATGGTCGGAGCGGCCATGGGCCAGCTGACGGCATACAACCGCAGCGACACTTGGTTGACCCGATTGATCGATATGGAATACTGGCTGGCTTGCAATGAGGAGCGCGCGGCGCAAGGTCGCTTTGGTGCGGTCATGTGCTGCTGCGGCCCATGTGCAATGTACCGCCGGTCTTGTCTCCTTTCTCTGCTGGATCAATACGAGACGCAGCTGTTCAGGGGGAAACCAAGCGACTTCGGTGAAGACCGTCATCTTACGATCCTCATGCTGAAAGCAGGCTTTCGAACCGAGTACGTTCCAGGTGCCGTCGCGGCGACAGTCGTTCCGGACAAGATGGGACCTTATTTGCGCCAACAACTCCGCTGGGCACGAAGCACTTTCCGGGACACGATGCTTGCGCGAGGTCTACTGCGTGGCCTGGATCGCTATCTAACTTTGGATGTGATGGGAGAGAATCTCGGCCCATTGTTGCTCGGCATCGCGGTAGTAACGGCGCTCGGTGAGTTACTATTTTCACATACAGTAAATTGGTGGACGGTGCTGGCTATTGTCACGATGACCATAATCAGATCTACGGTGTTATCTTTCCGCACTCGGCAGCTTCGATTCATCGGCTATTCAATGCACGCGTTAATCAGGATATTCCTGTTGATCCCCTTGAAGGCTTACGCCCTGTGTACATTGAGCAATAGCGATTGGCTGTCGCGTAAAAGTGTTCCCCTGCCCAACAGCAGCACAAAGGAAATCACAAGCGCGATGCCGCTTGGCGGAGCAAATGCTGCGGGCAATTCTGGAATTGCGGAGTCACTTCATACTGCAGATCTTTCGCTCACAGCTAGTGAAGTCTGACGGCCTTGCAGCGCCGAGTGACCGAGTAAGTTGTGTCAGTCGACACGGGGTGAAGCTTGTCGAGTTACCTATGGTCAGAACGGGGACTATGTGGAAGCGACACGTGGCATCTTGACGTTATTCTTTGGCGGAAGCGATACACACGTCGCTCCGGCCGCGACTTTCCAAAGGTGTCATCTCAAGGCGGTGGCCTGCTCTGAACCAGAATTCGCAAGTAAGCTGCCGGTGGCCAATCGGACTCATTCCGCTTGAGATAGACGCATGTCCAATGTAGCAATCGACCTTACCGGCGTAACCAAATTATTCGGAAACAAGCTCGTTGTGGACGGGCTGTCCTTCACCGTTGCATCGGGAGAGTGCTTCGGTCTGCTGGGGCCTAACGGCGCAGGCAAGAGCACGATTGCGCGTATGCTCCTCGGTATGACCCGGCCTGACGCGGGTGATATAACAGTCCTCGGTCTACCAGTGCCGGCACGCAGCCGCTTGGCCCGCAAGGGCATAGGCGTGGTCCCGCAGTTCGACAATCTCGACCTGGAATTTACGGTACGTGAGAACCTGTTGGTGTTCGGGCGCTACTTCGGCATGAGTACAAGAGAGATCAACGCCGTCATCCCACGGCTGCTCGAGTTCGCTCGCCTTGAGAGCAAGGCGGATTCACGTGTCGGCCTGCTATCCGGCGGGATGAAGCGGCGCCTGACGCTGGCACGTGCTCTGATCAACGACCCCCAGTTGCTTGTGATGGATGAGCCCACGACCGGCCTCGACCCGCATGCCCGCCATCTGATCTGGGAGCGACTTCGTTTCCTGCTGGCGAGCGGAAAAACGATCATTTTGACCACCCATTTCATGGAAGAGGCTGAGCGGCTTTGTGATCGGCTGTGTGTTCTCGAGCGGGGACGCAAGATCGCCGAGGGCAGTCCTCATGCGCTGATCGACGAGTACATTGGGTGCAACGTGATCGAGATCTTCGGCGGTAATCCACAGGAGCTGATTTCGCTGATCAGACCGTACGTTCAGCGTGTCGAGGTAAGCGGCGAGACGCTCTTTTGCTATGCGCCTGAGCCGGAGGATGTGCGCATCCAGCTTCGCGGTCGAGCGGGTCTGCGTATTCTAGAGCGTCCACCCAGTCTGGAGGACGTTTTCTTGCGGTTAACCGGACGTGAGATGGAGAAGTGAGCAATGGGTGAACGTTTTGCGGCCGCTCTACCCGCCAACGCCTGGAACTGGATGGCGGTGTGGCGCCGCAATCATCTGGCATGGAAGAAGGTGGCATTTGCTTCAATGCTCGGCACCCTTGCTGATCCGATGATTTACCTTTTCGGGCTCGGCACTGGCCTTGGACTGTTGGTAGGCCGCATCGAAGGTGCATCCTACATCGCCTTTCTGGCAGCCGGCATGGTTGCGACGAGCGCGATGACAGCATCAACCTTCGAAACAATTTACGCGGTTTTCGGTCGAATGCGCGATCAGGGCACTTGGGAAGCAATCCTGCACACACAACTTACCCTCGGCGACATCGTTCTCGGTGAATTGACCTGGGCAGCCACAAAGGCTTTTCTGGCCGGTACGACAATTGCGATTGTTGCGGCCGCGCTAGGTTATGCCGCGTGGACGTCGGTTCTCTACGTGCTACCGGTCGTCGCTCTCACCGGATTCGCCTTTGCGAGCCTGGCCATGCTCGTCATCGCGCTCGCGCCCAGTTATCACTATTTTATTTTCTATCAGACGCTTGTCATCACACCCATGCTGTTCCTTTCGGGCGCGGTTTTTCCAGTCGGCCAATTGCCAGGAGTGTTTCAGCAGATTGCGGCCTTCTCGCCCCTGGCGAATTCTATCGAGCTAATCCGTCCGGTGATGCTCGGCCGCCTGGGCGACAATGTAGGGCTGCATATAGGCGCACTTTGCATGTTCGCTGTATTGCCTTTTTTTCTGTCGGCTGGACTGTTTCATCGACGACTAATGCGTTGACGCTTGCTTACACCCATTAACCAGAAGGAGGTCCGCAATGCCGGATGCAAACTGCCCACAGCGGCCCGGAGGCATGCGTATGCTAGGAATCGCGAGTGGTACAACGCCGAAGCCGGGCGCCACCCAGCCGCTGCAGGCACCCGCCCAGCTTCGCGACCACACCTCGAAGAACAGGCTGGATGGTGAGGCGCGGACCCACCCGGAGCGTTCAATCGATAGCAGCCAAGCTTCTTGTGCGCGTCCACAGACCGTCGCGGCCATTATTTAGTTGGATACACATGCAATGACCCACAACGAAGCAACTCTTGAGCCTTTTGTGATCCTTGCTATGCCAAGGACCGGAACACACTATTTAGAAGAATTGCTAAACGAGCATCCGACCGTTTTGAGTAACGGTGAGTTGCTAAACGAATATGATCCCAATTGGCCCAGCACTGATCGCCTGCTAGGCACGGATCGCGAGCTTCTTGAGCTTGCCTATGTGCGCTGCCCTATGCGCGACTACAAGAATGTGACGCATCTTGGATGCAAGATCAATGAACCTCAGTTTCGCGAGCGTCCCGCATTCTTTGCGGAACTGGCTCGTTGGCCAGCACTCAAGGTCATCCTTGTTGTTCGCCGAAACGTATTGGAATCGCTCCGATCCTTTGTGCAGGCCAGGGAAAGCGGTCACTGGCTGAAGTTCAGCTGGGACAACGATACCGCTCGGCCACCGAGCGTCAGGTTGTCAATCGCCGACTGTGAGGCTTATTTCAAAGCCGCCGACGATTTTCACGCTCGCGTTATGGACTCCTTCACGTCGACCAACCTGCTTGTAATGGAATACGAGAGCCTACTTCACGAACCTGCCCAATGCCTGGGAGCGGTTTGGGATTTCCTGGGCGTTCCAGCGCTTGAGCCATCAGATAACGCCATCCTGCAGCGCCAGGAAACGCGACCGCTGGATCAAACGGTGGAGAACTTTGACGAGTTGCGGATTCACTTCGCACGGGGACCTTATTCAAGATTTTTTGACCTCGGAGATTCAATGCGCTCCTACGCTTAATCGCTTGTACCGCGTGCTCTGATGGGCGTGTAGGATATCCTGCAGTTTGCGCGCATTCCGTCGCAAAACTGACAAACCAAAGTCACCAAGACGACAGAGATATCGGCCGGCAGTCGATCTGCGGCAGACATCAAAGACACGGCCGCAAGGCGACCTGGTCAATTCCCTCTCTGGCGAAGCACTTCTTCAGACGCGATCTTTGGCGAGCCTTGAGTGCAAATTCCGGCAAAGGTGGAGGGTTCCAGTGCGCAACCCGCACCAATCTCGCTGGACGGGACAGGCCTCCAGTTGGCACGGCGCTTGCTCCGAGATGACAGCAGCGCTCGACCGGAGCGCAGCATGGGAGAAGGAGGAGCCCCCACCCCGATCCGGTCAGGGAGAGAGAAACGGTGTTGGTTCCAAGAGTCCCCCGCGCGATCGCAGCGCCCCGCAAGCCCCATTTTGCCCGGACCTACGTGCAGGTGCTTGCCGCCATAGTCCTGGGAGCCGCAATTGGCTACCTCTATCCGGAAACCGGCCAGAGCCTGAAGCCGCTCGGCGATGCCTTCATCAAAGTCGTCAAGATGATTATCGCACCTGTCATCTTCCTGACAATTGCGACCGGCATTGCCGGCATGAGCGATCTGCAGAAGGTCGGCCGAGTTGCCGCCAAGGCGATGGTTTATTTCCTCACCTTCTCGACACTTGCACTCGTTGTCGGACTGATTGTCGCGAATATCGTTCAACCTGGCGCCGGCCTCAACATCGATCCGGCCTCGCTCGATGTCCAAGCCGTTAAGGGCTATGTGGCCACGGCTCACGAGCAGTCCGTGACCAGCTTCCTGATGAACATCATCCCGTCAACGATTGCCAGTGCCTTCGCGGAAGGCGACATCCTGCAAGTCCTGTTCTTCTCGGTCCTGTTCGGCATTGCTTTGGCGATGACCGGAGAGACGAGCAGGCCGGTCGTTACCTTTCTCCAGGCGCTTACCGCCCCCATTTTTAAGCTCGTCGGCATTCTGATGAAGGCTGCACCCATCGGCGCCTTCGGCGCAATGGCCTTTACGATCGGCAAATACGGAATCGGTTCGGTGGCCAACCTCGCGATACTGGTCGCGACGTTCTATCTTACCGCCTTCCTCTTCGTGTTCGGGGTTCTCGGCGCGGTCTGCCGCTACAACGGCTTCTCGATCTTTTCTCTCGTCCGCTACATCAAGGACGAGCTGCTGCTTGTCCTGGCAACGTCCTCCTCGGAGGCCGCGCTGCCCTCGCTAATGGAGAAGATGGAGAAGGCCGGCGCCGCCCGTTCGGTCGTAAGTCTCGTCATCCCTACTGGATACTCATTCAATCTGGACGGTACCAATATCTACATGACGATCGCCGCCCTCTTCATCGCCCAGGCGACGAACACAGATTTGTCAATTGCCGATCAGATCCTCCTGCTGCTAATTGCGATGCTTTCCTCGAAGGGTGCGGCAGGCGTCACCGGCGCCGGCTTCATCACATTGGCCGCTACTCTCTCTGTCGTGCCGAGTGTTCCCGTTGCCGGAATGGCTCTAATTCTTGGCGTGGACCGCTTCATGTCGGAATGCCGCGCGCTGACGAATTTAGTCGGTAATGCGGTGGCATCGCTCGTTGTCGCTCGCTGGGAAGGCGAATTGGACCAGTCACGGATGGAAACCGCTTTCCGCGGTTAGGGTTACATCAAACTGGCTCCCCGCAAGCAAGATCGCAACAGCGCGACGTGTAAGTAGCGGCCTTGACACAACAGTCGAATTGCCAGCCTCCAAAGAGCGCTGGAAATAGAGTACTAACGCAGTGAGTAATACAACACCATGAAGCCCCTAAGCAAACGAACGGTTCACGGAGACTCATCTGGGTGCGCATGGAGCGCTGTTCGTCGAATGCGCTATCCGCGGGGTGGGGGAACTATTTCAGCTTGCCGCCCCAAGCCGTCGCGGGAGCGCACCGGATGATGGAGGACCGGCCGATCAGAATCGCTAGGGGAAAGCGCGTCACAATAGCCGATCTCGCCCGCGAAGCCGGAGTCAGCGTAGCAACAGTCGATCGGGTTCTGAACGTCCGCCTTCCGGTGCGAGAGGAGACCGCCCAGCGGGTCCATGCGGCCGCGCACGCGATCGGCTATCATGCTGCCGGTCTCATCAAACAGCGCTTGCAGCAGCACCTGCCGCACTACAAGCTGGGCTTCATCTTGAGAAAACCTACCCACGATTTCTACCAAGATTTCGCTCGCAAGATCGAAGAGTCGGTCAGTATGGCTAAATCCTTCCACGGCCTTCCGATCATCGAGTTCGCGCAGTCACATTTGCCGCGTGACCTGCTCCCGCTTCTTAAGGACCTTGGGAGCCGCTGCCAGGCGATCGCCATGGTGGCGGCCGATCACCCGAAAATCACAGCATCAGTCGAGGAGCTCAAGGCGAAAGGTATCCCGGTATTTTCGCTGCTATCCGACTTCGCCGATGGCGTGCGCGAGGGCTACATCGGCCTCAACAACAGCAAGGTCGGACGGACTGCCGCTTGGGTGTTTTCCAAGGCCGCAAAACGGCCCGGCAAGGTGGCGGTGTTTGTCGGAAGCCATCGCTTCCAGGCGCATGCGACGCGGGAAACGGCCTTTCGTGCGTATTTTCGTGAGAACGCGCCAAAATTCGAGGTGCTTGATGCGCTCGTGAACCTTGATGAACGGCAGCTCACTTACGAAAAATTGCTGGATCTTATGCAGCGGGAACCAGAGCTCGTCGGCTTCTATATGGCCGGCGGGGGGATAGAGGGGGCAATTTCCGCGCTCCGAGAAGAGGGGAGCGGTCAGGATCTCGTCGCGATCGTGAGTGAAATGACGCCGCAGTCACGTGGGGCGCTTGCGGATGACATCTTGACGATGGCGGTCGGCACGCCAATGCGCCGACTTTGCCAGGAGCTGATAATGGCAATGGAGCGGGCCATCAAAGCCGGCGTCGCGGAGAGCCCGGGGCAGACATTTCTGCCGTTCGACATTTATCTTCCGGAAAATATTTGACCTTGATGGATTTCTATCATGAGCGCCCATTTTCCTTTCACCGATGAAAGGAAAGCTCGATTGACTCGGCCGTCTCTGTCCGATCTGTGAACCGGCGTGGTTCCGTCTTGAAAGAAGCCGGATGCCGAAATGGCAGCCGCGCTTCATGGAAGGAAAGTCAAGCAATGCGCCAGGTATCGCCCCGCTTTGCACTCGATCACATGGCGGCGCCCCGCCTTGACGTCAGTGCGCTTTTCGCGCTTGCCCGTGACCAAGGCCTGACCGACGTCCAAATCCGTTACCCTCATTTCAGCAATCCTGTCGCACGCGGCATTCCGGCTGCGGACGTTCGGTTGGCCGCTACCGAAGCGGGCGTCACGATCATCTCTGTCAACGCCTTGCAGCGGTTCAACGACTGGACTCCAACGCGTCAGGCCGAGGCAAGCAACCTCGCCGATTATGCGACGGCGTGCGGGGCGGAGACGCTCGTGTTGGTGCCGGCCAACCGCAGCTCGTGGCCCACCAATAGCGAGCGCCAGGACAATCTTCGTTTCGCTCTAAACGAGATCAAGCCAATCCTCCAGTCGCGGGGTCTGATCGGTCTCATCGAGCCGCTGGGTTTCCGAACCTGCTCGCTTCGATCAAAGAAGGAAGCGGCCGAGGCCGTTGCCGCGGTTGATGGCCAGTCCGTCTTTCGCCTCGTGCACGACACGTTCCACCACACCCTGGCCGGGGAGACATGCCTGTTCTGCGAGCTTACCGGCCTGGTGCACATTTCAAGCGTAAACGACCCGACCTTCTGGATTTACCCCGATCGCTTTCTTGCAGGTTCCGACAATGGCAGCCAGATTCAGGCGCTGCTGGATGGCGGCTACGCGGGACCTTTCTCATTCGAGCTGGTCGAGGAAGTCCATTCTCTGGACGATCTCGCAGGCGCACTTGCCGCCAGCATCGACTTTATCCGGCGAGGGCTATTGTCGTCAAAGTAGATGGTGACAGGAGTAGTGACTATAGGTGCGCCTGAATTTTCCGTGGGTTCACAGCGGGGCAGCCATCCGAGATGCCTCCTGTATCATTATCTCCCGCATCCAGATGCTTGCCGGATCGCTATTGTGGAGGGCCGGCCATTGGAGGGTCTCGGTGAATGTGGGAAATGGCAGCGGAAGTTCGATAACCCGCAGGGGGAACGTTTTTTCGAAATGCCTGACCAGCCGTAAGGGCATGGTCGCTATACGAGCTGTGCCGGACACCATAGGTGGAATCATGCTGAAGCCCTGCACGGCGACCTCGACACGTCTCTTAAGGCCATGCTCAAGCAAAAACCATTCCTCGATAGACGGCTTCATCGTACGCCCGAACCTGACCGCGACGTGCCTCATCGACATGTATCTCTCGAATGTAAGCTGCTGTGGCAGCTGCTTGTTTGTGGGACAGCCTACGCACACGAGCTTCTCGTCAAACAGCGCAACGCTTGAATGCACACTCGACGTGAACATATCCGGTAGAATTAGAAAATCGACGTCACCGCGCCGGAGAAGCTCATCGGGGCTATCGTCGACAGGCAGCAGTTCGAAGCTGACGGCGGGGGCTTCCCGTGAAATACGCTCCACAAGCTTTTCGAAAAACACGAGCGTGACGAAATCGGAAAGAATGATCCTGAAGAGGCGATCGGCTCGAGCTGGGTCAAACGGATCCGAAGAAATAATCGAGCACTGGATGTGCTGGAGAGCGTCGCGAACTGCGGGGGCAAATGCTGCCGCACGCGGGGTTAGAAATCTTTCGCGACCTCTTATCGTAAACAGTTCATCGCGGAAATAATCGCGCAGTCGGGCGACGGCCGCACTCATGGCGGGCTGACTCAGGTTAATCCTGCGTGCCGCCGCCGAGAGATTACGCTCCGTCAGGAGTGCGTCGAGCACAACGAGGAGATTTAGATCAAGTCCTTTGAAACGCATGTCATCAGCCATCCATGGGATGGATGCCTTTAACCGAAACAAACGACTTTAACAATTTAGCATTCTTGCAATCTTTTGTCGCAAAAAGTTTATGATGGATGACGTTAAGGTCCGACATATGAGCCGCGTGATCTGCCGAAGCGAGCAATCGTTCGTACTGTGCAGGTCAGAGATTGGCAGTTTGAAACGCCGGGCCGATGGCGCCGGTCTATCAACCAGCGTCTTCGGCGGCCCCGACCTAGCTAGGCGTGGAACCTAATAGGGTGCACCTTTCCAGTCCGAGGCGACTGATGGGCGGTTTGATCCTAAGCTGCCGTGAGGCCTGTGCCAATTGTATCGGCGAGCCAATGCAGCAGTCCGGCAGCGTTTTTGAGAGCTGTTGTAGGCTCGGCCTAAGCCCATTGGCGCAAGCCTATCTGAACGAAGCGCTTGGCCTTGCCGCTATCCGGTATGTGATCTGTGGTGCCTTCTCGTCCTGCTGTTCTTGTTTTGGAACGCCCTTATGGTGAGCCCATCCGGGACGTGGGGCACCGGGAGCACAAAGGTGCAGGCAGGCCGTCAATAGACCGTGGGCTGAGAGCCCGAGCTCGTTACATGGCCGCCCCTCGCGACTTTCCCGGATGCGCTGCGAGCGCGGATCAGTAGATGTCGTGTTGCCCGCCAGCTCCCGTCTTTGACCGAGCCAAGAAGGAGGAACGGGCATGCTTATCATCGGACTGGATATTCACCGCGCCTTCGCCGAAGCAGTGGCATGGGAGGAGGGCAGGCTCAGGCGACTCGGCCGCGTCGACATGCGGCGCGATCTGCTGGCGGCGTTCGCCGCGAAGCTGTCGCCGAACGATGTCGGGGTGATCGAGGCCACCGGCAACGCGACGTCCGCTGCAGCTGTGGTTGCGCCGCATGTGAAGAAGGTGGGGATCGCCAAGCCGAAACAGGTGTTTATCGTTGCCTATGCCAAGATCAAAACGACGATCGACGCCGACGTTCTTGCGCAGCTCTATGCCAGCGGCTTCTTGCCAGAAGTCTGGATTGCGGACGAGCCGACGCAGGCTCTGCGTCGACAGGTGACACGGCGCAATCAGATTGTCCGACAGAGATCTCGATTGAAGAGCGTCATCCAGTCGATCCTTCATAGCCACCTGATCCGTCCTGCCCGCATGCTGACCTGTGCGGCGCCAAGGGTCGGACCTGGTTAATCGAGCAGGTCGTACCGCAGGACGAGCGCCTCGCGATCGATGGGCATCTGCGCGAGTTCGACCGATTGGGCGAAGACCTCCAGGTCATCGAACGCGATCTTGTCCGCTCGGCTCTCGAGGATGAAGGCGTGAAGCGGCTGATGACCATTCCCGGCGTCGACATCACCGTCGCGCTGGCGATGAAGGGCGGCGATCGGCGACGTGTCGCGCTTCGACGATCCGCAGAAGCTCGTGACCTATCTCGGGTTGAACCCAAGCGTCCAGCAGTCCGGCCAGGTCCGGCCTACCATGGGCGGATCACCAAGCAGGGCCGTGGTCATGCGCGCGGCATGCTCGTCGAGGCGGCCTGGGCGGCCGCTCGTGCTCCCGGACCGTTGCGAGCCTTCTCCCTGCGGCGTGCGAGCCCGGCGCGGACAGCATGTCGCGGCCGTGGCAACCGCACGCAAACTCTCTGTCGTGATCTGTCATCTGTTGAGAAGGGCGAGAGTTACGCGTGGGCTCGACCCTCCCTGCATGCCAAGAAGCTTGCGCGATGTGGAACTCAAGGCCGGGAGCAAGGCTGTGCGCGGCCAAAAGGGAGCGCACGCCTACAACATAAAGAGCCACCGGGAAGAAGAGCGCCGCTGGGTGGAGCAGGCCGAGGGCGCCTATGCACGCCTCGTCGCCGGTTGGAACCCACGAGGTCCGAAGAGGGTAGGCACGGATGCCGCAAACGAGGCGCGACGATAGAAGCTGCGCGGCAGGGCTCTCATCTCGGACCCTGCTCTTCGCCACGCGGTCGTCCGTGCGCGACAGGAGAATAGCGCAGATTTATCAAAAAGGCTCTTGTCGATCACATCAGTGGTCTTGGGCGCTGTACGGCCGGGTGAAGACTTTGCAGGTGGCCCGGAAAGCGTTTGACCTGCAGCGAAGCAATTGTCGTCATTACGCGCTCGACCCGGGCGCCCAGCTTGGCATAAGGGCTACGTGGCCTCAGGAAGCGTCGTCGCCAATGCAGACCATGGACGAATTCCCAGCCGATGCCGAGATGCCGGTCGACCGTGCCTGTCGCCGTCCGGTGATGCGATGCCCCCGAGCGGATGAGTTCGCCCCGGATGCTCCCGGTCACGACGCACGGGTTCGGGTTCCAAGGCGCTCAGTTTTGTTCGCGCCCAATCGGTGTAGGACGCGGCAGAAATACGAGCGTGACGAAATCGGAAAGAATGATCCTGAAGCGGCGATTCGGTAGAGCCGGGTCAAACTATCCGACGAAATAAACGATCACTGGATGGGCGGGGGAGCGTCGCAAACTGGAGGGCAAGAGCTCCCGGACGCAGCGTTAAGTTTGAATACCTCCGCGGACATGGTCGCGAGCTTATCGCGCAAATAAATCGAGCAGCCGAGCGCCGGCCGCACTCATGACCGGCTGGGCTCGGTTAATCCTGCATGCCGCGCCCATGAGGTTACTTGTCCGGAGTGCGTCGA